>JALVLE010000366.1 GCA_027033555.1 Caldifarciminota bacterium
GCCAGGGTCCATACCACTCGGAGACATGCACCCATATATACCCCAATTTTTGCCATCCAATGAGATTTTAGGTGTATGGAAAAATGTATGAGCTGGAACCTCATATCTGTGGCCATTAACGTTTACAACTGCTTGTCCATTTTGAAATCCGGAGATTATGCAGGTATCTCCATTTACGGATTTAACAATCTTATAGTCATGGTATCCTGATTTATCTATAAAAGGACAAAATGTATTCCATGGATATTTGAAATTAGAGCGAGAAAGTAATTCTCTGATTAACTGTTGTGATGCTTCAATATCTTCTATAATTTTATGCGGTTTATTAAAAGTAGTGGAGGAACGCTTAAAATAAGGGCTTAAATAAAAACTTCCATTTTTATAAATAATCCATGGGGACTTAAAAGGGAATTCATAAGAGGGTACAAAAAATCTCCACCATAGAAATCCCCAAAGATTATTATCTGGATAAAACACTAATCCACCTGAAAAAGAGCCAATTCCGTAGCTGATACTTGAAAAACAGGGGAAACCCGTGGACATTTCGGTGAAACATTCGCCTCCACTGGCATAGACAAATACACCATCCCAATCATCTGTTCCAAAGTTAAGTTGTAAAATAAATTTTGGCGATATGTTATCTGAAATAATTATTTTGGCATAATCCCATCTACTCCTCTTAAATTCACATTCATTCAAATCATGCTTTTTATAAAATACTAATCCAGTCATAATATCTCCTCCTTATATTCTACCCACATTTTTAATTTACTCTTTCTTTGGCAATAGCAATAACCAGGATGGTATCACCTGGTAGAAATTCATCTTTTAAATGAGTAAACAAAGTTTCTAAAATTTTCTTTGAAGCATTATCTTCAAGGCTTTTTAAATGCGTTTTTAAAACTTGGATTAATTTTCTCTTCTTAGTTCTTAGTCTGAATCCCATCAGTAGGTATAACTATTCCGTATCAGTGTTAACTTTATCATTACATTGAAAAATATAAGGTTCTCCCGCTAATCTCTCGTGGTAGAAGAAATTTAGAATATCTCCTTTATTCATGTATGTGTTTCTCCAAGTCCGAGGAAATATTTATTGCTTTGACGTAAAAATCAACAGCCTTATCATAGTCACCTTTCAACTCATATGTCCTTCCGAGATTGGCAATTACATCAACTGTAAGAGGATGGTATTCCCCAAACATCTTTTGGATTATTTTTAATGCCTTATTATAATGTTCAATTGCTTTATCATATTCACCTATTGATTTGTATGCTCCACCAAGGTTATTGTATGTTCTGGCTGTATCAGGATGATATTCTCCTAATACTTTAAGACATATATGAAGTGCCTTCTTAAAATACTTGATAGCATTATCATATTCACCTTTTGAATTGTATACTCCACCAATATTGTTATATATTGTAGCTGTATCAGGATGATTCTCCCCCAGAGTTTTTAAATCGATATCCAATGCCTTTTCAAAATATTTAATAGCTTTATCATATTCGCCTTTTGAATTGTGAGCCAAACCAAGATTATTGTATGTCCTTGCTGTGCTTGGATGATTATCTCCTAATACTTTAAGGTCGACATCCAGTGCCTTTTTATAATACTCAATAGCCTTATCATAATCACCCTTAGAATCGTATGCTGAACCAAGATTATTGTATATGGTCGCTATTTTTGGGTGGTCTTCATCTAAAACTTCCTGATATAATTTGAGGGCTTTCTCCAAAAACTCAATAGCCTTATCATAATCACCTTTCAACTTATATGCCATACCAAGATTGTTATATGTTCCAGCTGAATCAGGGCTATCTTCTCCTGAAATTTTTAGATATATATCCAGTGCTTTTTTATGATATTCAATTGCTCTATCATATTCACCTTTTAAACTATAAGCTGCGCCAAGATTATTGTATGTTCTTGCCGTGTTAGAATCGTTTTCTCCCAATACTTTTAAATACACATTCAGTGCTTTTTTATAATACTCAATGGCCTTCTCATAGTTACCTTTAGAAGCATATACCGCACCAAGGTTATTATAAGTTGTAGCTGTATCGGGGTGTTCCTCTCCCAAAACTTTCTTCCTTATATCTAATGCCTTATCTAAGTGTTCAATAGCCGTATCATATTGGCCTTTTTTATAGTATTCCACCCCTAAATTGTTATAAATCTCAGCTGTATCAGGATGATTTTCTCCCAAATTTTTCCTCCTTTCCTCTAATACTGTTTCCAATAACCAAATTAAATCCATCACGACAAACCTCCTTGTTCTTGAAAATCAACTTACAATAGAGCCTATTTCAAAATTCCCTATCTTCGTTTGGCGTTGTTTCATATTTCCCTCGCTTAGATAATATCCACACACAGGGCAACGCTCAAGCCCTTGTTTAACAAAAGAGTTACAGCGTGGGCATCTCCTCCCAAGTAAAGTGCTTCCTCCCATATGCCCTCCTTGTTTTTTTATAACTTATAGCAATCTTTCTTCCAATCAATAGGAGAATCTGCTACAGGCTTGTTAGAACTTGAGTACACAAATAAAAAGCTCTGAATAAATCGCCATCCAGTATCAAAATGAAAAT
>JALVLE010000367.1 GCA_027033555.1 Caldifarciminota bacterium
ATAGAGTGCCCCACAATAGCTTAGATAACATGCTGGCGATCACGTTTACCAACAACGCAGCCTATGAGATGAAGAGGCGCATCTTAGGCTGGCTTAAAAAGGTAGCTCTCTCAAGGTTAGATGAAAACGAAGAAGAAAGCATAAAAAGTGCTCTCCAAAACACGGACAATTTAAAGGAAAAATCGGAAAAGACAATAGAAAATATCCTTGATAATTACCATAGTTTCAACGTTTCAACCATTGATTCCTTTATGACCCGCATAGCAACTGCATCTGCACTGGAATTAGGGCTTTCTCCGGATTTTGAGATACTCATGTCAAAAACACCTCTTACAAAAGAGGCACTTTACACATACATTAATTCACTTACAAAAGAGGAGCTTGTGAATCTACTCCATTCTCTACGAAAAGGGAGCGAGAGCATTGACTTTTACCTTGTAGAAACCTTGGAAAATAGAATAGGTAACATATTAAAAGAGGAAGATTATACAAGTACACCATTAATTGACCCGGACATAGCAAAAAAAGAAATAGATAACGAGATAGAGGGACTTCTTGCAGAGGTGGAAAAACTCTTGGAAGAGGCACAAAGAGAAGGATACGGAAATAAACTCCCGGAATATGCAGTAATTCTTAAACATATTAAAGAAGAAAAATTTGAGAAATTTCTCAAAATGAAAAATGTAAAGGCCCCACTTCTTAAAGAGATTAACAGAAAACTGGACGAAATCAGAGGTTATTTAAAACTTAAAGCCGAACTTCCAGACATTCGTCTCGCAAAAGAGGTAAAAGACATCATATACCAGACCTTCCACAAACAGGGGAAAATACACATCGGAGAAATTACCACAAAACTACGTGATTACATAAACAATGAAAACATACCATCAATTTACTTTTCACTTGGCGAAAAACTCTACCATTTTCTTATTGATGAGTTTCAGGACACAAACCCTGTTCAGTGGCACAACCTAAAAATTCTCATTGAGGAAAGCCTTTCACGAGGAGGTTCTTTGTTCATAGTGGGTGACGTAAAACAGGCAATATACGGATTCAGAGGTTCCAATTACCAGATTATGAAAAATCTAAAGGATGATATAAAAAACGGCGTTCTGAGCGACTTTCCATCAATTCCCCGGGATAACATTTACACACTTGAACTTACCACCAACTTCCGCTCCCATGGAAACATTGTGGATTATGTTGATAGAGTTTTCAAAGTGGAGTTAAAGAATACACTTATATCCAAAAATGACCCTGCTGGATTTCTTGAATATACACAAAATCCATTACCTGATAGGAGAAAAAAAGGATACATAAAGACAATTCACATAGAGAGAGCCGAGGTGCGTGATAAAATACTGGACATCGTGAGCGATGCCATTCAAAGAGGATTCAAAGAAAGCCACATAGCAATTCTTGTGAGTGACAACGATTATGCAACAGAAATCTCCGGATGGCTTACAGAAAAAGGTTACAGGGTTATCTCAGAAAGCGGGACGGATATAAGGACAAGAAAGATTGTAATGGAAATTGTATATCTTCTCAAGTTTCTTGATTCTCCGATTGATGATTTCTCCTTTGCCATGTTTCTCCTTGGAGACATTGCACAAAAAACACTTGGAAATAACACAGAACTTATAAAAGAGCAAAAAGGTAAGAAAAACGGTATTCCACTTTACAGGTTTTACAGAGAAAAAAGCAACATACTCTGGGCAAAATACTTTGAACAACTCTTTAAAGAAGTGGGATACCTCTCAACATACGACCTTTTGCTCAGAATAGTGGAAACGTTTAACATACTTGAAAACTTCCCCGAAGAGACAACAGCCATTTTGAAACTTCTTGACACCGCCCTTTATCTGGAGGAGAGGGGGAAAGGAAGTTTAAAACATCTCATTGACCTTCTTGGAAGTGACGAAGATAACGACATTTTGAAAATAGACACATCTTCTGCAAAGGAAGGGATACACGTAATGACCATTCACAAAGCAAAGGGACTGGAGTTTGATATAGTGATAAATGTAATACATAAGAAGGTGGATAAATTTAATGCGCGAAACCATTTATTCTCCTATAAATTAAAGGACGGTATCATTTATACAAAAATATCCAAAAAAGAGTTCTTAGAAGGAACGCGGATGAATGCACTTTATTATAAAGAGGAGCACAAAGCAATAATAGAAAACTTAAACAAGCAATACGTGGCTATGACACGAGCGAAATATGAACTTTATAACATAGTTATTATGACAGGAACGAAAAAACCCGAACCCACAATGAATATAGAATCTAAAGAAATAGGCAAAAAAGCCCTCCCCTTTGCAGAGAAAAAAGAAATCCTGCAACTTAAACCCCTTCCCAGAATACAATTTAATGATTACAGAGAAGAGGGAGCCTTTGCATGGACAACCCACAGAGTATTTGAAACAAAACGAGGTGACTTTTACCACGCCATAATGAGCGAGATTCTTTACACAGAAGACATGGCAAAACTCCAGGACATCATTGAAAAATATCAGAAACTCTTGAAATTTGAAGAGCCTGATACACACGAAAAAATCAAAAAGACCATTCACAACCT
>JALVLE010000368.1 GCA_027033555.1 Caldifarciminota bacterium
CATAATCCCCTCCTTAAAATATTGCCCACGGTTTGGGTATGAAAAGCTCGTGGAATATCTCTATGGCATATCTGTCTGTCATCCCAGAAATATAATCTCTTACAGCCTCCCAGGGTTTATAATTTTTCCTTACTGCCTTAATTTTTGAATAAATTGGTATTCTCTCCACATTCTGGGAAAAATACTCGTACAAAAACTGGAGAATATTTCTTGCCTTATCAGACTCCGCCTTTACATAATGGTTGAAATATACCCTTTCCTTTAAGAAATCCCTCATTTTCTTGATCATTGTATCCATTTCTTCATCATAGGCAACCTTCTCATAATCAAGTTTAATAGTGGTTTCAATAATATTTGCCACAATGGTGGTAATTCTATCTCCATGGGTTTTCCCAAAATAATCAAGCAACTCCACCGGTACATCTTCTATTCTTAATACCTTTGCTCTCAATGCATCGTCAAGGTCATGGTTTATATACGCCACTATATCCGAGATTCGCACCACCTGCCCCTCAAGAGTAGAGGGGACATTCGCGTTCAAAATTTCTCCAAACCCTTTAGAATGTTTTACTATCCCTTCTCTTACCTCCCAGGTAAGATTGAGGCCCCTCCCGTCTTTTTCAATATAATCCACCACCCTTAAGGATTGATAGGGATGTTTGAAGCCTCCATGTTCTTTAAAAAGCTCATCAAGTACATCCTCTCCTGTATGTCCAAAGGGGGTGTGACCAAGATCATGACCAAGAGCTATAGCTTCAATTAAATCCTCATTGAGCATAAGAGCCCTCCCTATGGTTCTTGCTATCTGAGCAACCTCAAGCGTATGAGTGAGCCTTGTTCTGTAATGATCACCGACAGGTGATAAAAATACCTGGGTTTTATGTTTTAACCTGCGAAACGCTTTGGAATGGATAATTCTGTCTCTGTCTCTTTGATATTCTGTCCTGAATCTGCAGGGGGGCTCTTTTCTCTTTCTTCCCCTTGTATTTTTCGCCCTTGCTGCCCGGGGATGGAGCAAAATATCTTCTCTCTCCTCAATTTTTTCCCTGTACATGGGCTAAAATCCTGTCAATTATATCTTCTTTCTTAATACCTTCAGCCTCTGCCTTATAATTTAAAATAAGCCTGTGCCTTAGTATATCATATACGAGTTCATTAACCTCTTTTGTGGTAGCAACTGGTTTTCCATAAAGAAGTGCAAGCGCTTTCGCTCCAAGCACCAGGTACTGTGAAGCCCTTGGTCCTGCTCCATAGAGCACATACTCTTTAACCTCCTTCACATGGGAATACTCAGGACGAGTGAGACGAGCTACACTCACAGCATACTCAATCACATGTTCTCCTGCCGGCAAAGAAAGTACAAGAGACTGAAGCTCAAGTATTTCTTCTCTTGATATTATTTTTTGCGGCACACTCTTCTCATGTGCTGTGGTAAGCTTCACCACCTTTTTCTCTTCATCAAAATCCGGGTAATTCATCACTACCTCAAGCATAAATCTATCTAATTGCGCCTCTGGAAGCGGGTAAGTACCCTCCTGCTCTATAGGATTCTGGGTTGCAATTACCATAAAAGGCCTCGGTAACGCATAGGTTTTCCCCTGAATGGTAACCTTCCTCTCCTGCATTGCCTCCAAAAGCGCAGACTGCGTTTTAGGAGGGGTTCTATTGATTTCGTCTGCAAGAATCAAATTCGCAAACACAGGTCCTTTTACAAACTTAAAATATCTCCTTCCTTTTTCATCTGTATCCATAATCTCTGTGCCGAGAATATCAGAAGGCATGAGATCAGGGGTAAATTGGATACGTGAAAATTCAAGGTCAAGTATTTCGGATAAGGTTTTCACAATGCGCGTTTTTGCAAGTCCTGGCACTCCAGTTAGTATTGAATGCCCCTCAGATAACAGGGTTACCACTAATTTTTTGACGACCTCTTTTTGTCCAATAATCCTCTTTTCAAGCTCTGCGTTCAGGGCTTCCCAAAGTTTATAAGCAGTCTCCAGTTTTTCTTCTATGTTCATACCATACAATTATAAAGCCTTTCAAAAAAAATCTAAAATTACAGCATGTAATAAAATCGCATGAGGTCTGTCTTGTGCACTGTTTTTACTACTACATTAGAATCCTGCGCAACTTTCACCTATGTTTTTTAAAAAGCTACCTTTATAATTATTGCGTGTCAGACATTAAAAAATACAGGAAAATAGCACGTATCAAAAGGATATTTGATCTTGCAATCTCTATACCCCTCCTAATTTTAACCCTGCCTCTTTTCGTTATCGTATATTTACTGGTGCTAATAACCATGGGAAGACCTGTAATCTTTAAACAAACAAGAATTGGATGGTTTGGAAAACCTTTTACAGTGTATAAATTCCGAACCATGACAGAGGAAAGGGACGAAAACGGCAATCTTCTCCCTGACGAAAAAAGAATAACAAAATTGGGGAAAATTTTAAGAGCCACAAGGCTTGATGAGCTACCTCAGTTAATAAATGTTATAAAAGGTGACCTGAGTCTCATAGGTCCAAGGCCTGTGCCCCCTGAGGTTTTCAATTCAGCCGATTTTTTCAAAGGTAAACGCACATATTTAAGACCCGGTATTACTGGACTTGCTCAAATTGAGGTATTTAACAGAGAACCATGGGAAGAAAAAATTAAATACGACCTTGAATATATTGATAACTGGTCAATTCTCCTGGATTTAAAAATCACTATTCTCACCCCTTTGAAGGTATTAAAAGAATTTTATATCTCTATGCGTGAGAATGGGAACACAGGCCCATCCATGCAAACCCGAAAATAGCCCTCACCTACACTTTTTTTAACACCACATCCTGCACACAATCCTGTACCACACCCCATCATGCTTTCAAGAGAGACATATATTCTATCCATTTTATTAGCCATTTTCTTTTTCAATGCTTGAAGCATGGGCAAAGGACCACACGCGAAAATAAAATCCTCCATGTCTTCAACATAGTCTGTGGGTACCCCTTTTCTGCCATAACTTCCATCTTCTGTGTAAATCTCCACATTCTTCGGAAGCAAAGAAAATATATCATCAATCCGGGTATTAAATCCAACAAGAAACCTCTTAAACCCATATCTTTTCGCATAAAAATTCAAGGGAGCTATACCACTTCCTCCTCCAATGAGTACAACCTTATCCCCCAATGCTTCAGGGAAACCTTTGCCAAGAGGTCCATAAATAAAAACACTTTCACCTGCATGCAGATTAAAAATCCCATTCGTAGTAACACCAACCTTCTTTATAAACAAAGACAATTCCCTGCCTTCGGCATGAAAAATGGAAAATGGACGCGCAAGAAGCGGGTAAGGATGCAAATTCAACTTCAACATTACAAACTGTCCAGGACGTGATATTTGTGGTATATTTTCCATTTTAAACCTAAAAACACCGAACTCTTTAGAAGTCTTCTTGTCAAGTAAAATGGCCTTTTCAAAATAAATTCTGGAGGACATTCACTATCTCCTCAACTGCCTGGACATCCATTCCGGGATATAATGGAAGAGTGATTTCGCGGAATGCAATTTTTTCCGTCAAAGGAAGTGATATTTCCCCTGTAATTCTCCTTATTACTCTGAATGTATGCACAGGCCTATAATGCCATGAAGTTTGTATCTCTTTTTCTACAAAAGCAGCCACCACTTTGTCCCGCTCTCCTTCAGGCACCAGGATGGGGAATATATAATTTGCACTTTCTTTGTACTCTGTAAAAGGGATTTTAACACTACTCAGCTTTTTAAGAAGTTCCCTGTAATGCTTTACCAGAACCCTTCGTTTTTCATTATAAAAATCAAGTTTTTTAAGCTGAACCCGCCCCAGAGCCGCCTGCATTTCCGTTGCCCTATAATTAAATCCCACCTCTTCAATATCATAATACCCTGCACCTGCCAAATATCTGTCATACGCCAGGCGGGTCATACCATGGGAACGAAGCAGTTTTGCCCTTCTGTAAATCTCTTCATCGTTGGTTACCAGCATTCCACCTTCACCAGTTGTAATATTCTTATTTGAATACAGACTGTAAACCCCTGCCTTACCAAACTGCCCACACCTTTTTCCTTTGTAAACGCTACCATGAGCATGTGAACAATCCTCTATTAAAGTTATGCCCTTTTCTTCCGATAAACGTTTTATCTCATCAATTCCATCCATGAAACCTGCAATTGGTACAAATACAACAAAATCCACATCTTTTCTTTCCACTTCCTCTGGTGAAAGATTAAGATTATGCTCTCCCTCTATTTCTCCAAACACAATTTCGCCACCACACCAGATAATGGGAGTAACAGTGGAAATAAAAGTATAGGATGGTACAAGTACCTTTTTCCGTCTTCCTATACCTGTTGCTATGTATGCTACATGAAGAGCAGCAGTACCACTTGAAAAGAATAGTGCATATCTTGTACCCACATAGCGAGCAAACTCTTCTTCAAAAGCATACGTTTCATCACCGAGTGTGAGCCAGCCTGATGAAAGGACTTTTGCTACAGCCTCTTTTTCCTCTTCTCCTAACGAAAGGTCAAAAAGAGGAATTTTCCAGGGTTTTCTACCTTTTCTGGTCTCTCCTTCCCCTGTCAAACTTTCTTTTGTTTTGATTGTTTGTATTTTTTCTATTTCTTAGTGTATAGTTGGGATCTGCCTGTTTCATAGAAAGCTTAAATCTTCCCGTTTCTTCGTCTATCTCAATGATTTTTACAGGGATTTCGTCTCCCACACTCAAAACATCTTCAATATTATTAATCCTTTCATCCGATATCTCTGAAATATGTAGCAGTCCCTCCCTGCCAGGCAATACCTCCACAAAAGCACCAAAATTTGCCAGTCTTATAACCTTCCCTTTATAAACTTTACCAAGCTCCACATCCTCAATGATTTTCTCTATAATCTCTTTAGCGTTCTCAACATTGTCTTTTTTCTTCCCCGCTATAATAACAAGCCCTTTTATATCATCAATATCTATGGTAGTATCCGTTTCTTCAATAATGCTTTTTATTGTTCTTCCACCTGTACCTATAATAAGCCCGATTTTCTCTCTCGGAACCTTCAACATAGCAACTTTGGGAGCATATTTGGACACAGATGACCGCGGTTTATCAATAGTCTTTTTCATTACTTCAAGAATATACAGTCTTGCCTCTCTCGCCCTTTCAAAAGTCTCTTTGATTATCCTTAAAGGAAGCCCCTTACGCTTTAAATCAAGCTGTATTGCAGTAATCCCTTTATCCGTTCCCGCCACTTTAAAATCCATATCCCCGAAATGGTCTTCAAGGCCAATAATATCTGTGAGTAACCTGTACTTTTCCCCTTCACTAACCATACCAGTAGATATGCCAGCTGCCATATTTTTAATAGGCACCCCTGCGTCCATAAGAGAGAGTGTAGCACCACAAACAGATGCCATTGATGAAGAGCCATTTGACTCAAGTATATCAGAGACAACCCTTATAGTATAGGGAAACTCTTCCTCATCTGGTATAAGGGGCGCAACAGCTTTCTCTGCCAGATTCCCGTGCCCTATCTCTCTTCTTGAGGGTCCTCTTAAAGGTTTTATTTCACCTGTTGAAAATGGCGGAAAATTGTAATGTAAAATAAATCTCTTTTCCTCTTCAGGGTCCATCTCTGAGAGTTTCTGGACATCTTCCGCTGTTCCCAGAGTGGTAACAACGAGAGCCTGTGTTTCACCTCTTGTAAACAGAGCCGAGCCATGAGTTCTTGGCAAAATTGATACCTCTGTGCTAATAGGCCTTATATCCTTTTCCCCCCGTCCATCCGGCCTTATGCCTGTTTCAAGTATTTTCCTGCGAGTTAATTTCTCTTCAATTTCAGTGAGCGCCTGAGAAATTTCCAGCTCTGCCTCAGGATATTCCTTTAGCAAATTATTTTTAATTTCATCCTCAAGTTCCTCTACCTTACTCTTTCTCTCCTGCTTCTTTACAGTAAATATAGCCTCCAGGAGACGCTCTCCATATTCCTTTTCAATCCTTTTATACAATTCTTCAGGTACCTCAATCCGTGTATATTCGTATTTCTCCGGTATACCTGCCTTTTGAGCAAAGTTTTTCTGAAATTCTTCAAGTTCCTTTATGTATTTTATAGAATACTCCAGCGCATTATAGACAATCTCTTCTGGGACCTCCTTTCCCCCAAATTCTATCATGTTTATTTCACCATCAGAGCCCGAAACAAAAAGATCAAAATCGCTTTCCTGCAATTCCGAATTGGTGGGATTTACCCTGAAACTTCCATTAATTCTCCCTATCTTTAATGCTCCTATAGGACCATCAAAGGGTATAGGAGAAATCATAAGAGCCGCTGATGCGCCTATAAGGCCGAGAGGCAGAGGGTCATTCTCCATATCATAAGAAAGAAGATAAGCAATAACTTCCACCTCATCTACCATGTCTTTGGGAAATCTCGGACGAATTGCCCTATCTATGGCTCTGGAGTAAAGTATTTCTCTGTCCTGTGGTTTTCCTTCTCTTTTTATAAAACCACCCGGTATTTTACCGGCAGCATAGGCATGTTCTCTGTATTCTACGAGTAACGGAAGAAAATCCCGTTTTTCAAGTACCTTTTTGTGAACTACCGTAACAAGCACCACTGTATCGCCGTAACTTACAAGAACAGAAGCATCTGCCTGCTTGGCAAGTCTGCCTGTTTCCAGGGTCAGGGGACGCTCAGCAAATCCTATGGTTTCCCGTACAACCGACATGTTATCTTATCCCTAACTCTTTCTTAATCTGGACATACTTTTGATAATCCTTCCTTTCAAGGTATCTTAAAAGTCTTCTCCTTCTTCCTACAAGCTTCATGAGACCATATCTTGTGTGTACATCTTTTCTATGCCTCTTAAGATGTTCAGTCAAATCCTTTATTCTTCTGGTAAGAAGCGCAATCTGCACCTCAGGTGAACCTGTATCCTTCTCGTGTTTTCTATATTTTGCTATAATTTCCTGTTTAATTTCTTTATCAAGTGGCATTACTTAACCTCCTATTTTTGTTAAAATATTGCAGGTTAGTATTTTAAAACCCATAGGAGGGACAGTCAAAAGATAAAGCCAAAAGGGATGGAAATAAAAAATGCCGGGGGCGGGACTCGAACCCGCACAGGATTAGCTCCCACATGGCCCTCAACCATGCGCGTCTGCCAATTCCGCCACCCCGGCAGAATTGATGTTTTATAATTATAAAAGAAATCTCCTGCAAAGTCAAAAAATCGTTATTCCCCAAAAATAACCTTCCCGAAAAGAGCATAGTTTCCTCAAAATAAAAGAGACAAAAATTCAGACGGGATAAGGAGCTCCCTATGAATGTAATGGTTTTCTTGCCCAATAATGAGGAATTTTAGATTAAAAAGGGCACAGTTTCACAACACAACAGTTATACTGGTGTAAGGAAGGGGTCCACAAGAATCCCTTTTAACGTGATACATAAGTATAATACGGGTTATTTTATTAAGGGAGACTTCGGTAGTGTCAAGTTAATTGTGTCAATCATAAA
>JALVLE010000369.1 GCA_027033555.1 Caldifarciminota bacterium
CTTTAAAATTTTCGGGTATTATTTCTTTTTCTATTGGTGTGTTAAGTAATTTTACTTTCCTAAAACTCGCCACGATTTCATCAAACCTGGACCATTTTGTGTATGTGATAGAAGTGTATATACCCAGGTTGTTTTTATTGTATCCGACACCAAATGCCAGTTCATAAGGTAGCTTAAAGGGAGCGGTAACATCTCCTTCTGATTCTATTACTTCTCCACTCATCAAGTACTGACTTGAGGAATCAAGATGTTGCGCAATTAAGTCATTTTTGGGCAAATATAGCGCAAATTTTGCATCTCCTATAAACTCAAGAGTAGAGTAGTATCTGAATACAGCACCAGCGGAGAGACAGGATGTGATTTTATATGCTACCCCAATGTTTATTCCATAACCTGCATCATTTGCGTTTATGTCAAGGGTGACAGGCATTAGCCTGTACTGAATGGGCAACGACAGTGCGGCGGTATCAAACTTTGCAGGATCAATGAATGTGACTTTACCCAGTTTTACAGAGGCCAAAATCGGGCCACCTGAGAATCCTACCCTTAGTCTATTGCTCAACCTGTATGCCATAGCTGCAAATAAAGCAAAGGTTCTTAAGTCACTGTGCCAGTTATCTTCTGGAAATTCGGGTTTTTTAAATGCAGTATCAGTTGTATTATAGTATCCCAGTGGAAATTCATAGAGATTCCACTTTCCACCAAGTCCAAACGGTGAGAACTCTATAAAACCCATCTGAAAATTTTCTTCAACGTTTCTCACTATTCCCAGGCCGGGGATAGGATAAACGAGTTTTTTAGAAACCACAGTATCCTGCAGTCTGTAGCCACCGTCATACCCCAGAAGTCCAGTGTTCATTACGTACATTCCCTGCAGGCCTACCGTGTTTATAAATAAGCCCATTTGATTTTCACTCTTTTTGGCTACAAGTGCGGGATTCCAGAAGGGAGCTGTCCACATAGTTGCATTCACAATATCACTTCCACCAAGCTGCAATTCTCTGGCTCCTGTTCCGGAAAGCTGGAATCCAGAAGCCATGAGCAGACTTGCATATAGTAGTACCGCGAGTTTCTTCATATTCACTCCTTTTTTGTGCTTTTAATTTTAATGCAAATCAAATGGAGATAAAATCATAAACCATTATGTAATAAGGCGATTAAGAAGTTTTTTTGTACCTTTTTTATGTTTTATAATACACAGCATGAAACCACTAATTTTTTTAATATTTTCGTTCGCTGATTTCAATATAAAAAAGATGGCGTACTGTCTTATGAGGGATACTCTACCCGGCTGGGAACACTCAGCAACCTACGTACCCCTTGCCTTACTTGTAGGCACAGGTGTAACCATGATGTTTCCGGCGGGGAGAAAAAAACTTAAAAAACGTTGGGAAGTTTTTACAAGCCCCAATCATGCCAATCCTTTAAATCAAGGTCCTTTTCATTATAGAACATTTGAAGAAGAGAAAAGACAGTCTTCTCAAAGTGATAAAGGCGTACATTTTACTACTGCCTTTTTAATGTACAGGCCCATGAGTATTTTCTTTCAATATGCCATAAATGGTATTTCAAGACTGGTTCCTTCTGTGAAACCTTCACCTGTGGTTACCAAAACAGCAAGATATTTTGGAGCAATGGGAACCTTTTTGTTTGGATGGATGGAGGAATATGTTGACGGGTTTGAGAAGGATGAAGGGTTCAGCGTGTGTGATATGATTGCTAATACAGCGGGCCTTATTTTTGCTGTGATTAAAGAAAAAGGATATTTGCAGAATCTTTATTTTTTTGCCACCATACATAGACCACCTTCATGGTGGAAATATCACTTCTGGCTTTATATGCCGTCATGGGAATTTACCGTATATTATGACCTTACGCCTCATATTTACAAAAATGAGAGAAAAAAAAGAAAGTTCATAAGATGGTATGATAAACATTTTATGTATAACCCATTTCTGGGGAAGTTTCGGTTTACAGGTATTTATGAGATAACGGTTCCCTGGCAAAGGAAGTAGAGGTGTGTTTCTGGATACGGGAGGGCAGCTGTAAAATTATTAAAATGAAAATCATTTTCAATCGCAAAAAGGAGGTTTAGAATGAAAGTGGTTGTAACCTCACAGGGTCCATCACTGGATTCTCCAGTAGATACGAGGTTTGGAAGATGTGCATATTTTGTGGTTGTTGATACTGATACAATGGAATATCAGGCCTATCCCAATCCTGCCCAGAATGCAACTGGAGGGGCGGGTATTCAGGCAGCGCAATTTGTAGCGGGACTTGGTGTTCAGGCTATTATCACCGGAAGTTTTGGCCCCAATGCTCAGGCTGCTCTTGCATCTACTGGTATTCAGGGATATGCTGTTCAGGGGGGCACAGTAAGGGAAGCAGTTATGTTATTCAAGGAGGGTAAACTTCCACAGATTCCTTTACAGGGTGGTATGCCTCCCCAGGAAGGAGGGTTTGGACGTGGTTTTGGTAGAGGTGGAGGTTTTGGTCGCGGTGGGGGCTTTGGACGAGGTGGAAGAGGTATGGGAAAAGGAGGCTTCGGTAGAGGTGGAGGAATGGGTAGAGGAGGA
>JALVLE010000370.1 GCA_027033555.1 Caldifarciminota bacterium
TGTTGGAAAAATGACAAGGCCCCTTGCTGTTGCAATTACTTCTACCCTTCTTGCTTCACTGTTTGTGGCTGTTACGATTATGCCGATGATAAGCGCACAGCTTTTAAAAATCAAGAAAGGTAAAGAATTTGCAGGAGAGAAGGAGCACTGGTTTAGGTTCTTCAGAGAATGGTATAAAAAAGTGCTTGAACGTTTTGTACTTAGAAAGCGCGGGCTCGTGATATGGGGTACCGTTGTCCTTTTCGCGCTTTCTCTTTTGCTGGTCAGGGTAATAGGTATTGAGTTCATACCCAACATGGACAGGACGTTTGGAATTATTACAGTTGAGTTACCACCAGGTACAAGTCTTGAAGAAACAAAAAACTATGTTGAACAGATAACAGAGATAGGCAAAAGGTTCTCGGAAATAGAACATTACTCTTATCAGGTGGGTTCTATGGGAGAGGAGGCACAGGGATTTTCATTGATGATGGGAGGAGGCGGTGATAATTCAGGATTTGTCTCATTTGTGTTTAAAGAGCCATCAGAAAGGAAAAGAAGGTCTTATGAAGTAATAAATGAAATACTGGATAGAGCTCCACAATACTATGGTGCCAGGGTAAAAGCGCTGGATATGTCCAAGATGATGTTTCAGGGAGCAAATTCACGGAGTATTGACATTAAGATTTATGGAAATGATTTAAGTGTTCTCAAAGAGATAGCAGAGAATGTACTTAAAAGGATTGATACAATTAAGGGCGTTTATAATCCAGAGATAAGCCTTGAGGAAGCAAAACCTGAGTTAAGGATTAAAATAAACAGAAAACTTGCTGCATTGTACGGTCTTCTCCCTTTACAGGTCCAGAATGAGATGGATATAGCAATTGGTGGTAAAAAGGTAGGGTGGATAAGGAGAGCAGGAAGGGAATACGATCTTATAATTAAGCTGGATTCTGCTTATGTTAACAACGACCCTGAAAGAATACTTGATTACCCTGTTAAAACACCAATGGGAAATTATATACCTTTGAGAAGTATAGCCAGCTATGAGTATGTGAAAGGCCCTATAAAAATTGAAAGGGAAAAGCAATCGCGTGTAGTACATGTCTATGCAGATGCAAAAGGCAGAACCACAGGGAGGGTTACAAAAGACATTGAAAAATCCCTTAAAGATTACAGATTACCAGAGGGTTATTCAATTGATTATGGAGGAGAGATGGAACAGATAAAAGATATGATAAAAGATATGACATTTGCAGTGATTGCAGCAATTTTGCTCGTGTATATGATTATGGCAGCGCAGTTTGAGTCATTTAAGGATCCTTTTATCGTTATGTTCTCTCTTCCACTTGCCATTATAGGCGTGATTATACTTTTCTGGCTTACTGGAACGACAATTTCTGTACCATCTCTTATTGGCGTGTTGATACTTATGGGTGTTGCGGTAAATGAAGCTATTGTTATGATAACCTTGATTAAGCAGCTCAGAGAGAAAGGTATAAGTGATTTTAAGGCGATTGTTGAAGGTGCTACAATCAGATTAAGGCCAGTGCTTATATCTGGATTTACCACCATAACCGGTATGCTTCCCATGGCACTTGTTTCTCATGGACATGGAGCTGAAATGCGTCAGCCCATGGCAATTGCCATGATAGGAGGGCTTTTGTCCTCAATGATATTGACGCTGTTTATTATACCGGTGGTGTACTCTTATTTTGAAAAGATACATCCTTCTGAGTAAGCATAGACCCTCTTTGTGCGACGCTCCCCTGCAGGGGAGCGTCGCACCACTTTTGAAAGCCATATCTGAAATCATATAATAAATTACCCATGGGTGAAAGAGGAAACAAAACTCTCAGATTTTTTGATAAATATCTTGGCATCCCGGTTGTACGTATATTGGGAGTTACGAAAAAAAGAAAGAGTGTTTTAGATAACTATACAATAAAAAGGGTAGGACTTTTGAAAACAGCTGGTATTGGAGATACAGTTCTTCTCAGTGGAATAATACAGGATTTAAAAAGTAGTATCCCTGATGTGAGTATTACCATTTTCACAGGGGAGAACAATTTTGAGATGGCAAAAATCCTGGCCGAGTTTTATAAAATAGAGGTAATCAAACTGCCTGTAAAAAATCCTGTAAAAGCGATTAAGATAATAAAGAATTTTCAGTTTGACGTTTTTTTTGATTTTGGTCAGTGGTCACGTCTTGAGGCTTTTTTCTCCTATTTTGCAAATGCCCTGTTGAAAGTGGGGTTTAAAACCCCAGGACAATACAGACATTTTGTTTATGATATTTCAGTCCTTCATAGAAACAATGTCCATGAAATTGATAATTACAGAGCCCTTCTCAAAGCAGTTGGTATTACAGGAAAAGCTCAGCCGAGATTGCCTATAGAACCCTCTCAAAAGAGAAAAGTGGTGGTAGTGCACATGTTCCCCGGTGGAGTAAAAAGTTACCTGAAAGAATGGCCGCCAGAGTACTGGATAAGGGTAGTTAATTACATAACAGAGAAAGGCTACAGGGTGCTTTTAACAGGTGGAAAAAGTGATAGAGAAAGAGCGCTTGAGTTAAAGAAAAAATGCCAACGCAG
>JALVLE010000371.1 GCA_027033555.1 Caldifarciminota bacterium
AAGTGCTTGTGTTAAAAAAACGAAAAACGTAAATGCCTCCAGTATCCGCAATGAACCTTTTATTCAGAACATATGGGACTCTCATAAAACTATAAAGCACACCACCTTTATATTTACCTATTTCAATCTTACTTAGATCGTTCCCTTTTATTACCCAGGCATTTAAAATTACTGTGTCACCTTTCGCAAAACGATAATAATACTCTTTATGGGAGGAAGGAGAGAGTTTGAAAGTAATATCAGCAACTTCCCTTGCATTCCTACTTTTTATATCAGGACGAACAAACTTTCTATAATCCGTATTGCTGGTTGCGCAGGAAAAACTTAAAATTACAACGAATAAAATAAATTTTCTCATGTTACTCCTCCACTTATTGTGGTATTATACAACAATTCAGATGATAATAAAAGGAAAAGGGTGCCTTCAGGCACCCTTTTTAATCTCCTCTTTTACGTATTCCCAGATTTCTTTTATCTTCCTTGATATCTCCGCCTGAGGAGCATACTTTACAACAGGTTCCCCTTTTGATAGAGCCTCAACCACAACCTCATCAAATGGCAAAACCCCGGCAATCTTTCCTCCCCGTTTCAGTACATACTTCTTGATTTCCTCCGACTTTTCTTCTGAAAGGTCATATTTGTTTACAACTACAAATGGGAAAACCCCAAAATGTTCCATTAAATCAAGAAGCCTTTCAAGGTCAAGGAGACCAGATTGCGTAGGTTCTGTAATTACAATTGCGTATTTTAATCCTGTAAGTGTAGAATTCACAGGACAGCCAATGCCAGGTGGCCCATCCATAAGCACAAAATCTGCACCGTGTTTCTGCGCAAGGAACATGGCCTGTTTTCTTATAATAGTAACCAGTTTACCAGAGTTTTCCTCGCCCACCTCAAGTATTCCATGCACCATGGGACCATATTCTGTTCGCGAAACAAACCAGTAGCCAGAAAGACTATCTTCCATCACAATAGCCCTTTCCGGGCATTTTCTGAAACATAATTTACATCCATCACATGCGATCTTGTCAACCACATATTTCCCCTTTACTATATTAATAGCATCAAACCGGCAAACCTGTCTGCATATATCACATTTGGTACACTTCTCCTGTAGAATCCTGGCTTTCTTCATCCCGTAAAACGGATTCTCTGACTCTTTTTCAGGCTTTAACAAAAGATGAAGGTCTGGAGCATCCACATCAGCATCAGCAAGAACTTTGTTCTTAATGAGAACAGCAAGAGAAGCTGTTAATGTAGTTTTACCTGTGCCACCTTTTCCAGAAACCACTGCAAGTTCAAGCATTTTGAACCACTCCTTCTATGTATTGAAATACCTCCTCAAATCTCTTTCTGTAATTCTCTGAAAATTCGCTCAACGTTACACCCTCTGCATACGCTTTTGCAAATTTTCTATCAAAGGGAATCTCAAGCAGAATTGGCACACCTTCCCTTCTGGCAAACTCACGTGTCTCTTTGTAACCAGGCAATGCCTTGTTAATAATAATCCCCATCTTCTTTCCCATCTTTTTTGCAACCCCATAAGCAAGCTTCATATCAAAAAGCCCAAAAGGCGTATCCTCTGTCACAAGAATCACAAAATCTGCATCTTTCATAGACTGAATAACAGGACAAGAGGTGCCTGGAGGCGCATCTATAATTGTAATATCATTTTTATTTAAATTCTTTAGTCTGCGTTTAATCCACCTTATAGCGTCTGTGGTTACATACTCTCCTATATTCAATCGCCCTTCATAAAAGTCAATATTTCCTCTGGACCCCATACTGAATACACCTATAAACCTCTGCACTTCGTAAATAGCATCAAAAGGACACATCTCCTTGCATGCGCCACATCCCCTGCATAACTGATCAAACACCTTTACCTGTTTTGTGTTCTTAAACACAAAAATTGCATTATATTCACAAACCCTCTGGCACACCCCACAAAAAGTACACTTATCATAGTTAATTACTGGCAGAGGGAGCCATATCATCTCCTCTCTCTGGATAGGAATCTTCAAAAAAATATTAGAATCTGGCTCTTCTACATCCAGATCCACATGAGATAGCTTTTTTCTGGATGATACTGCCAGGCTTAACGAGGTAGAAATAGTAGTCTTTCCTGTTCCTCCCTTTCCAGAAGCAACTGTAATCACCATTTACCATCCTCCTCTACCCATTCCTCCACCTCTACCGAAGCCTCCTTTTCCCATACCTCTTCCACCTCGTCCAAAGCCCCCACCGCGACCAAAACCTCCACCTCTACCAAAACCACGTCCAAACCCTCCTCCCTGGGGAGGCATACCACCCTGTAAAGGGATCTGTGGAAGTTTACCCTCCTTGAATAACATAACTGCTTCCCTTACTGTGCCCGCCTGAACAGCATATCCCTGAATACCAGTAGATGCAAGAGCAGCCTGAGCATTGGGGCCAAAACTTCCGGTGATAATAGCCTGAACGCCAAGTCCCGCTACAAATTGAGCTGCCTGAATGCCCGCCCCTCCACTTGCATTCTGGGCAGGATTGGGATAAGCCTGATATTCCATTGTATCAGTATCAACA
>JALVLE010000372.1 GCA_027033555.1 Caldifarciminota bacterium
AGATTATTTCCAAAAAGACGCCATATGAAAGGTTTTTATACGTTTTACTTCAAGTGTATGCATTACAAGAGAAGGAGGAGTATAAAAGGGCGGCTTTGACGATAAAAAACGTGGCGCCATTAATAGAGGATATTGAAAACCCGCGTAGAAAATCCGATGCTCTTTATGAAGTTGCGAAGGTATTGATTAAAAGCGTAGAATTTGTTGAAGCTTTATATTTTCTTGAGAAGGCCTATGAAATAGAAAAAGAGGTGGGAAGCAAAAAAAGTGTGGCCAGACTTGGCGAGGATATTGCATGGGTTGCGTATCTTATTGGTGACCATGCCAAGGCGGAGTTGTTTTTTAAAAGTACCTGGCAATTTTCAAAGGTAATGAGAAACTACTTTTCCATGATTATGTCCATGTTTGGACTTGCTCTTATAAATGCTGAGGTTGTGGATGTGGAAGAAGGAAAACGTTTTGTGGAGAGAATTATAAGGATTGCAGAGGAAGAGGCCAGTGAGTTCGTTGATTTTGCAAATCTCCTCAGGGAATGTTTTGATATAAATTATGTTAAACCTGATTTAAAACCTAAATTAAAAGAAATAAAAAATGAAAGGTGGAAACCTTTATTGACTATGTTACATCTTATAAGGCTGAGAAATCTGAACAGATTTAAAACCATGTTAAAAGAGTTTCAGGTACTTGATGCTGAATTGAAGGGCAAGAAAGATATACTGGATTATGTTCCGTTTTATATCATTTATTACAAACTAAAGGTGATGGTGGAGGCAGCCAAAGGGGATAAAAGGCATATAACGAGGGTATATAATAAAGTAATTAAGTCCATTCCGGAAGATACAAAAATCAGGGCCATGTTTTTGAGAGATTATGCAAAGGTGTTAAGATGTAGAGGGGATAAGAAAAAGGCGGAAAAGATAATGAAAGAGGCCACGCGAATTATGAAAATCCTTGAAATAAATCCTGAGTTGCCTCTTTATCATATTTGATTACCTTATGAAAAGTTTCCACATAATCACATTTGGTTGTCAGATGAATGAATATGATTCGGGTGTAATGAAAGAGATGCTGGTAAAAAATGGTTTTGTATATACTGATAACCCAGAAATCGCAGATATAGTGATTGTTAACGGTTGTGTTGTAAGAGAAAAACCGGAAAAAAAGGCAATTGAAACGTTAAGATACTTTAAAGAAAAAGGGAAATTCACTGTAGCTGCAGGTTGTGTGGCCCAGAAAGATAAACAAAATCTAAAGGATGTTGCAGATGTCGTAATTGGTCCCATGGAGTATGATATACTCCTGGACGTGATGGGAAAGGGAGGAATTTACACAGATTTTGCAGATTACAGGGATCGTTTTTATAAGTATGCCCAAAATAGAAAAGACATATCTTTCAGCGAATATGTTACTATTATGACAGGGTGTGATAATTTTTGTTCTTACTGCGTTGTCCCGTTTACCCGTGGAAGGGAAAAATCCAGAAGCATAGATGACATTTTAGCTGAAGTTGAGCATCTTGTGAGGATGGGTGTAAAGGAAATAACACTCATCGGACAGAATGTAAATTCATATTTTTATGAAGGGTTTGAGTTCAAAGATTTACTGGAAAAAGTAGCTCTTATAGGTCCTCCGCGAATAAGATTTACTACTTCTCATCCAAGAGATATATCCATTGCAGTGTTTGATGTTATAAAAAGATATAGCAACATCATGCCATGGTTGCATCTTCCGCTTCAAACAGGCTCCACAAGGCTGTTAAAAGAGATGAAAAGAGGATACACAAAAGAAGAATTTGTTTATATAACCAGACTTGCCAGAAAAATTGTGCCAGGCATGACCATTTCTACAGACATTATGGTGGCGTATCCTTCTGAAACGGAAGAGGATTTTGAACAAACCATTGAGGTAGTTAAGGAAATAGAATTTGATTACGCCTATATGTTTATTTATTCTCCGAGAAAACCCTCCTCAGCTTTTTATAGGTACAAAAAAACTCTCCCAAGGGATGTTGCAGTAAAAAGACACAGAAAGCTTGTGGATACTGTCCAGGAAATTGTGATAAAGAAAAGGCGCAAAATGATTGGAAAAAGATATACCCTTTTGATAGATGGACATTCTAAGAAAGATCCCAATGTCTCCAGGGGGAAAACAGAGGGCAATATAACAGTTGTTGTGAACAAAAAGCTACCTGCAGGTACTTTTGTTGATGTTGTAATCACAGATGTAAAAGGTGTCACTCCTTTTGGGAACATAATTTCATAAATGAAATTCCAAAAAGCCCCCTGCTTTTTCCGTTGAGTCAGCGTCTTGCCCTGTGTTTTTTACACCCCATATAGCAGATTCAAAGGAGCTTTGTTCTTGACCAAACGGGAATAATCATACAAACTATAATAAAATAAAAAGGAGGAAGTTATGGAAATAAAGGTGGTTGAGATAGAAAAAGAGCCTGAACATAATGTAATTATAGGCCAGAGTCATTTTATCAAGACAGTGGAGGACATACACGAAGCGCTTGTTACCACTGTGCCTGGAATAAAGTTTGGCCTTGCTTTCTGTGAAGCTTCTGGTCCCCGTTTGATAAGACATACAGGGACTGATAAAGCCCTTGAAGAGCTTGCTATAAAAAATGCGGAGGCTATTGGCGCAGGACACGTTTTTGTGTTGATTCTGCAAAATGCTTATCCCATTAATATCCTTAAGAAATTAAAAGATGTTGATGAGGTTGTCAACATTTACGCAGCAAGTGCCAATAAAATGCAGGTTATAGTTGGTGAAACACAACTTGGGCGAGCAGTTTTGGGGGTTGTTGATGGTGAGCCTCCTCTGGGAGTGGAACAGGAGGAGGATATTAGGAAAAGACGTGAATTTTTGAGGAAAATAGGTTATAAGTTTTGATTTTATGAGAAAAGTCATTTTCATAACCTTTATTTTTCTTTCATCCTGTGCCCATTTTATTGGCCCCAGGGAGCTCTATTACACGATAATGCCGCTTAAAAAACCAGAGGCACCACACTATTACCTGGAAGACCTGTATGATGGACTGTTTACTGGCTATGATTATGTAAAAAATGAATTTGCGCCTGAATATGTGGACTCCGTCTATGTAATGATTGAAGAGCAATACAGGAAGGAGCTTCTGGAACTGGGTCTGCCTGAGGATGCATACCAGAGAAGAGAGGTAATTAAATGGGCTTTATATTTTGCACGTCACGCAAATGCAAAAATTAATGCAAGGCTCAAGCGAGGGGCCCCCTATCTACCGTATATTAAAAGGAGGCTAAAAGAAGAGGGGATGCCTGAGGCGTTAGCTTATCTTCCCATCATAGAGAGCGCCTTTCGCCACAATGCGCTTTCCCGCATGAGAGCGCGAGGAATATGGCAATTTATGAGGAGCACAGCGAGAAAGTACGGATTGAGGGTGGACTGGTGGATGGACGAGAGGCTTGATCCATACAAATCAACAGATGCTGCCTTGCGATACCTCAAAGACCTTTACAATATGTTTGGTAGTTGGGATCTTGCTCTTGCAGCCTATAATGCTGGGGAGGGAAGAGTGCTAAGGGCGTTAAGACGATCAGGGGGAGAAGATTTTTTTGACCTCAAGCGGTATCTTAAAAGAGAAACAAGAGAATATGTACCCAAATTCCTCGCGCTTGTACTTGTCATAAATAACCCTGAAAAATTTGGGACGAACATTATTATGCCTGAAGAGAAAGAAGTAGAGTTTGACACAGTGATAGTTCCAAGACAGGTAAATATATCATTGCTTGCTAAGTGGGCGGGAATAAGTGAAAAAGAGTTCAGAAGGTTGAATCCCTCATTTTTGAGGTGGGCTACTCCTCCGTATCTCAGGAATTTTCCTGTTAGAATTCCAAAAGGCAGAAAAAATCTGTTTTATGCACGCATGAGGGCTACTCCCAGAAGTAAATGGTACAAAGCCCTTGCCCACAGGGTAAGGAGAGGGGAGAGTTTGTGGCTTATTGCAAGAAGATATGGGGTAAGTGTATATGCGCTTAAAAAAGCCAACAGAATACGAAATGCGAGGTATTTACGACCAGGGCAGATACTTGTTATTCCTGTGGGACCTGGGTTAGGAAAAAGATATGCAAAAAGGAGTGGAAAAATCATAAAAAGTGGAAGTGGGTATCATAGAGTAAAAGAGGGTGAAACACTCTGGAGTATTGCAAAAACCTATGGAGTTTCGGTAAAAGCGCTTAAAAGGGTAAATAATCTGA
Organism: Caldifarciminota bacterium; assembly: GCA_027033555.1. Taxonomy (GTDB): domain Bacteria; phylum Hydrothermota; class Hydrothermia; order UBA1063; family CAJXJZ01; genus CAJXJZ01. The sequence continues at coordinate 4,236 of JALVLE010000372.1, forward strand.
AGACATCAAGAATAAAGCCCGGTGATATTTTAAAAATACCAAAACGCAGTGGCACAACAGAAAAAAGCAGGTTTGCACATGGTTTCCGTTATCACAAAGTGAAAAAAGGTGAAACTCTGTGGAGCATTGCCAGGAAGTATGGTGTTAGTGTAAATACCATCAAAAAGCTAAATCATCTTAGAACTTCCAGGATAAAGAATGGGGAACTTTTAAGACTTCCGCTGAAAAATTATGTACATGTGAAAAGAAACAAAGCCCGAGGGGTAAAATATTATACCGTTAAGAGAGGTGACACACTCTGGAAGATTGCGAGAGAAACAGGTGTGTCCATTGAAAAAATCAAAAAGATAAACGGACTTGTGAGTTCAAATATAAGGCCTGGTCAGGTGTTAAAAATACCCAAGGAAAGTTAATGGACAGAGGCACTTTAGAAAAAGTTCTCAATATCCTCAAAAAGGAATACAAAAATTGGAATGCGCCGGTGGTTACCCTTATCAAAGAAAGAACCAATGATCCATACAGGATTCTGATTTCAACTATCTTGAGCCTTAGAACACAGGATAAAACAACGCATAAAGCAGCCGAAAGGCTTTTTAAGGTGGCAGATACACCTGAAAAGATGGTTAAATTAACAGAAAAAGAGATAGAAAAATTGATTTATCCTGTAGGTTTCTACAGGACAAAAGCAAAGAATATAAAAAAGATTTCTCAGATTTTACTTGAGAGATACGGTGGAAAGGTCCCCGACGATCTTGATGAACTTTTGAAATTACCGGGAGTGGGTAGGAAAACCGCAAATCTCGTTATCACTCTTGGTTATGGTAAGTTGGGCATTTGCGTTGACACCCATGTTCACAGAATTTCAAATCGTCTGGGAATAGTAAAAACAAAGACACCTTTTGAAACAGAGATGGAGCTCAGAAAAACTTTGCCTCAAAAGTGGTGGATTGAGTATAATGATATGCTTGTATCTTTGGGTCAGACCATTTGCAGACCCATTAACCCAAAGTGTGATATATGTCCTCTAAAGGAATTTTGCCCCAAAATAGGGGTTAAAAAGAAAGAAAAAAGTGCTGTTTGAGCTTTGTAGGTTTAGATGATGGATTTTAAAACAAGGAGAGGTGTGATGGAGAAAATTATAAAGAGCAGGGTGATAAAATACGGTGATAATGTTAATACTGATGTGATTTTCCCTGGTAGATATACCTATGCTCTCATGGAGCCTGAGGAGATGGCAAAACATGCCATGGAAGACCTTGATCCTGATTTTCAAAACAAGGTGAAAGAAAGACACATAATAGTTGCTGGCAAGAATTTTGGCATGGGATCTTCAAGGGAGCAGGCGGTCACTTCACTTGTATATGCAGGGATAAAAGCAGTTATAGCAAAATCCTTTGCAAGAATATATTTCAGGAATGCTATTAATAACGGACTTTTAGTTATTGAGCACAGGGAAGCAGCTGAGTTTATTGAAGACAACGATGAGGTTGAAATAGATACGGAAAAAAATGAGATAAGAGTTAAAGGAAGAGTTTTTACCTTCCCCCCATTGCCGCAGGAGGTTTTAAAAATCGTTGAAGCTGGAGGACTTATCAATTATGTAAAGGCAAAACTTGAAAAGGAGGGATAAAATGGCAAAATACAAAATTGCAGTATTACCTGGAGATGGCATTGGAAAGGATGTTATGGATGCTGCAATGATTGTTCTTGATAAACTAAATCTTGATGCTGAATATACCTATGGTGATGTGGGGTGGGAATTCTGGAAAAAAGAAGGCAATCCCTTACCTGACAGAACCATTGAGCTTTTAAAGGAGTCTGATGCCTGTCTATTTGGAGCAATTACATCAAAGCCCAAAGATGATGCGCAGAGAGAGCTGGCCCCCGAGCTTCAGGGAAAAGGGTATGTGTATTATTCTCCCATTGTTAAACTCAGACAGCTGTTTGATTTGTATATTAACCTCAGGCCTGCAAAGGCTTATGAAGGGAATCCTCTCGTTATAAAAGAAGGCATAGACCTTGTCATATTCAGGGAAAATACAGAGGGTATGTACGCAGGAGTGGAGTTTTACCCTCTTCCCGATGATGTGAGGGAGGTATTTTTGAAACATAGCAAAAACATGGAAAGGTTCAAAGACGTGCCTGCAGACGAGATTGCTGTTTCTACGAGAATCACGACCAGAAGAGGGATGTATAGAATAATCAAGGCTGCCTTTGAATATGCTAAAAAACACGGAAGAAAGAAAGTAACACTTGTTGAAAAGCCTAATGTTTTAAGGGAAACGGGGGGACTCACCGTAAGAGTGGCAAGAGAAATTGCAAAAGAATATCCAGATATTGAGTATGAGGAGGCTAATGTTGATGCTATGGCCATGTGGCTTGTAAAGAAGCCGGAAGAATATGATGTGCTTGTTGCCGAGAATTTATTTGGAGATATAATATCTGACCTTGCTTCTCAGTTAATAGGTGGACTTGGTTTTGCTGCAGCAGGAAATATTGGAGATAATTTTGGTCTTTTTGAGCCAACCCATGGTTCTGCTCCAAAGTATGCAGGTCAGTATAAAGTAAACCCAATTGCAATGATACTCGCTACAAAACTCATGCTTGATTATCTTGGTGAAGTAGAGATGGGGCAAAGGGTGGAAAAGGCGGTGGCAGAGGTTATAAAAGAAGGCAAAGTGAGAACATACGATATGGGTGGTACTGCTTCTACTTTAGATGTGGCAAGGGCAATAGCTGAGAGGTTGTAGTATGGGCAAGACCATAGTTGAAAAAATCCTTTCACAGCATACAAAAGATGAGGTAAGGCCAGGCAGTGTAATATGGCTTGATATTGACGTAAGAAGTGCTCGTGATTTTGGTGGACCCAATGTGGTAAAACATTACAGGGAGCACTATGATTCAGAGCCAGTGGATGACCCTAAAAAGACATTTTTTACCTTTGACCTTGTGGCCCCTGCAAAAACCATAAAATACGCCATTAACCAGTCTATATGCAGAAAATTTGCGAGAGAGCAGGGAATAAAGGTTTATGATGTGGGCTATGGGATAGGATCACACGTACTTATGGAGGAGGGGCACATTATACCCGGAAAAACAGCAGTTGGTACAGATAGCCATTACAACATAGTGGGAGCAGTTGGAGCATTTGGACAGGGTATGGGCGATGTGGATATTACATTTGTTTTCAAGACAGGTAAAACCTGGTTTGAGGTTCCAAAAACAGTTAAAATAAAACTCAAAGGGAC
>JALVLE010000373.1 GCA_027033555.1 Caldifarciminota bacterium
GTTCTATGCCCTTTGCCTTTTTCTTCTTTCTTCTTAAAGTCTCAGAACTGGTCCTCCTTGCCATTATTTACCCCCCTTCTTTCTGCTTCTCTTTAACATATTGCCCCTCGGTCCTTTTCTTGTTCTCGCATTTGACCTTGTTCTCTGACCACGAACAGGTAATCCCATTTTGTGCCTCAACCCTCTATAACAGCCAATGTCAATCAGCCTTTTAATATTACGCGCTATTTCTGCCCTTAGAGCACCCTCCACCTTATACTTATCCACCTCTTCTCTAAGCTTCGCAACTTCTTCGGGTGTAAGGTTTTTTACACGAGTATCGGGATTTATACCGGTTGCCTGAAGTATCTTACGGGAAGTAGAAAGTCCAATACCAAAAATATAAGTGAGAGCTATTTCAATTCTTTTGTTCTTGGGAAGGTCAACCCCTGCAATTCTTGCCATACATTACCTCCTATCCCTGTCTTTGCTTGTGTTTGGGATTTTCACATATCACCCAAACTCTGCCCTTTCTTCTAATAATTTTACACTTATTACATATTTTCTTTACAGACGACCTCACTTTCATGAGAATAATATCCTCCCTTTTATCTCTTTGAGCTCGTATATTTTACACCACACCTGGTGGTGTGTCAAATACGCAGGCTATTTATGCCTATATACGATTCTACCCCTTGTAAGGTCATATGGAGACAGTTCCACAACAACCCTATCACCTGGCAAAATTCTGATAAAATGCATGCGCATTTTACCTGCAACATGGGCAAGTACTACAAGACCATTATCAAGCTCTACCCTAAACATTGCATTTGGTAAAACTTCTTTTATGGTACCTTCCATTTTTATTACATTTTTCTTTGGCATATCAAAGCTCCGTTAAAATTTCTGCTTCTTTCTCTTTTACAAGCACGGTATTCTCATAATGTGCTGTCAATGACCCATCCACAGTGGCAATGGTCCATCCATCCTTCTTTGTATAAACCCTCCCGGAACCAGCTGCAAACATGGGTTCAATTGCTAAAACCATGCCTTTTTTCAGCACAGGCCCCCTGCCTGCCGGACCGTAATTAGGAATAAATGGATCCTCATGTAATCTTAGCCCCACGCCATGTCCTCCAAGCTCTTTTATCACACTTACTCTGTACCTTCTGGCTACTTTCCATACAGCGTTGGAAATGTCTGAAACCCTGTTCCCTGCCACTGCCTTTTGTACCCCCTCCCAGAAAGCCACTTTAACGGACTCCATAAGCCTTTTAACCTCCTCCGGGGGCTCATCTCCCACATAATAACTCCTCGCAGCATCGGATATGAAGCCATTCAGATTTATCCCCGTATCTATTTTAACAAGGTCTCCTTTTTTGAATCGCCTTTTTTCATCAGGGATCCCATGCACCACCTCTTCATTGATTGAAATGCAGGCTGAGGCTGGATACCCTCTATACCCGAGAAATGCAGGGTACCCACCTTTTTCTCTTATAAAGTGCTCTATAAATTTATCCACTTCTTTGGTAGAAATCCCTTCTGAAATCAGCCCTTCTTCAGTTATTTTCATGAATAATTCGGCAAGAAGTTTGCCAGATTTTCTTATGCCTTCTATTTCCTCTTCATTCTTAATATAAATCATTCCAGACTACTTCAGCTCTGCCACCTTTACAATTGAGGAGAATACTTCCTCTGGTGAACGAGATGCATCCACTCTGGAAAGAATACCTCTTTCTTCATAGTACTTTATAAGCGGAGCTGTCTCTTTCCGATAAACAGCAAGTCTATTCCGTATAGTTTCTTCGTTGTCATCGCTTCTTTTTACTAGCTGCACGCCACACACATCACATTTATTATCATCTTTTGGAGGGGAGGTGATAAGATTATAGACTCTTCCACAGGAAGGGCAGATACGTCTTGCAAGCAACCTTTTAACAATCTCATCATCTGACACATCCAGCAATATGGCCCTCTTAATCCTGCCACCTATTTTTTGCATGATGTCCTCAAGCTTTCTTGCCTGTGAAATATTGCGTGGAAAACCATCAAGCACAAACCTGGTGACTCTAGAAAGCGCCTCATTCACAAGATTTAAGATCACATCATCTGGGACAAGCACACCTTCTTTCATATATTTTTCGGCTATTTTACCAACGGGTGTACCTTCTCTTACAGCCTTTCTGAGAAGGTCACCCGTTGAAATATGAACAAAACCAAATCTTTTTTCAAGCTCCTTTGCCTGGGTCCCTTTTCCAGAACCAGGCGGACCCAGGAGTATTAAACCTATCCTCTCCACCCTCTAATTCTTCCTTTCTTAAGAAGCCCATCATACTGTCTCATTATAAGATGAGCATTAATCTGCTGAAGTAGTTCAAGGGCAACACCCACAATAATGAGAATTCTTGTACCGCCAAAATAGAAAGGTATGTTGGTCATCCGAATTATGTGATATGGAAGAATCGCAATGAGTGCAAAGAAAATAGCACCTGGTAGAAGAATTCTGGACATGATTCGGTCTATGTATTCTGCTGTCTGGGGGCCTGGTCTCACCCCTGGAATAAACC
>JALVLE010000374.1 GCA_027033555.1 Caldifarciminota bacterium
GGTAGAAAGAATGCTGGCAAAATTGTGGAAAAAAGCAAGGGTACTCCTTGTGATGTATGTTTTTATTCTATCACTTTCGTGCACCCTTAAGCCCGCTTTGCTGGATGAGTATCGCCCAATAGAAGTGGAGCTTATTGATGAAAGAGGGGTAGTTCAGAGTGTAGAATTAAAAAGGGAGAAGCCATATACTATAAGAGAAGCTGTAAGAGGTACCCCGTATTTTAAAATAACATTATTTCCCAACAAAGATATACCATCTGGTGCGAAAATTTATATATCTGTTAGCATTGACAATGAGGAGGTATCAGGTGAATGGAAATTTGTTCAAGGAAAAAATGCGCCTATTACAATAGATAAATTGGACCTCACAGATTATGTGGATGGTCTTGAGCATTCAGTTGAAGTCTCTGTTTACAATAGAGAGGTTGACGTAAAAGAAAAATACGAATTCAGTTTTCTTTTACGTAAAGAAAAAAGAGCAGCAAAAGGAAATGTCAAGATTGTTTTTTTAAGAGAGGAATATGAGACGGAGTCAGAGTATCTTTTTCCTGATTCAGTATATGTTCCTGTGCTCAAGTATGATGAAAAATCCTGTAAAGGTGAAGCGTTCACTATGAAAGAAGTGCCCTTTGAGATTCACCTTGAATGTGATGGGATTGATACCTCTGTTCAGGTGAAACCTATCTTAAATATTGAAATTGAAAAGAATGCAAGGATTATTAGAAAAAGGCGAATAATGCTGGAGCCTGTAAATGTACATATACATTTTCGGGTAATTCCTGATTCTATTGTGGTAAGGGGCTGTGGTATAAGAGATAAAATCCAGCCAGAAAATAAAGACGTGAATTTCAAAATAAAACCTAAGAAGGCGGGAAAGCTCTGGTTAATCTTTTATTTCCCAGAGTCTGCTCTAAATGGAAGCTATACTCTTATGTTTTATCTACCTTCTGAGATAAAGGTTGTGGAAAATGGCATTGTAATTAAAAGGTTTTCTCCTAAAAGTTTTGTGAATGTATCACTGTTTCCTGTTGATTTAGGGCAACCTCTCAGATTTATGGCAGGTAGCAAAGTCCTTTTTGAAAAGGAGCTGTCTTCTCTTGAAAATCCTGTAATTATTAGGTTTGGCCACAAATCAATACAGGTCAATATTACATGGAGAGATACTGTATATCTGTTTAGCTATCCTTTTGCCTACAACCTTGTTCTTGATGACAATGTGGTTGCCTTAAATCCAACTGACAGGAGCCTGTATGTATGGCTTTACGGCAGGGATATCTCTACGGTAAGGGTACCGCCAAAGAGGTATATTTCTTTAAACAAAAATAAGTATGGTGAGAAAGTGAGAATATTTGTGGGTAGTGATAGGTCTTCACCTGTGCATTATAAAGTGGATTTACAGGAGTTTTCAAGAAAGGTAAGACGTGCAAAATTCCTATGGTACATATACAAAAACTACAGAAACTGGAAAGATTTTCCAGCAAAATCAATTAATTATGATATAGTTGAGACCTGGAACAGGATAAAAAACAATAGAATTTATCCAGAAGATAAATACAACATGAAAATAGCGCAGGTTTTGTACTATGGATTGCATCATGGGTGCCAATATAAAACTGAATGTGAAGGGTTGTTGAGGTTATTAGAAAAGAGATTAAATAGATTCAGGCTTCTTGTGATAAATAGAACTCGCAGAGATTTTGATTTATTACTCCCCCAGGGTATTTTCCATGTCAAGAGAGGAAGCAAGTTTACTGTTGATAATTTTATGATTTCAAGATTCAACGCGTACCTCTGTGATTACTATGAAAAAACAAAAGAGACCCTGTATGGGGAAGATTATATCAACTCTGTGGTTGTAATTAAAAGTGATGGAAAATACCGCAGTATTTACATCCCAACCCTGTGCCAGTTTTTAAAGCATAGAGGCAGGGTAAATGATGGCGATATAGCTTTTGAATTAAAGGGGCATACCATAAAGATAGAAAAAAGGAGGTAAAAATGGAGGATAGAGACTTAAGAGAGAATTATCGGGACGATAAAAGGGAGAGGAGGTATAATAAGTCTAAAAAGCAGTGGTGGATACTTGGTGTGATTGGAGTTATTATTCCTATTGTTTTATGCGTTATTTTATGTTCCCCTTCTAAAAATATCACCATCAATTTCTATGGTGTAAGACAGTTTGATTTCGTAAATAGAGTTATTATAGAAAAAGCAGATTCTGTTATCAAAGAGCATGAAGATTTTATGAAAAGTATAATGATAAGACCTTACTATATGCGCTGGGCGTATTTGTGGCTCTACAAGCCTGTTTACAAATTAGTAGGAAATGATCTTGTAGATATTGAGGGACTTAAACGTGGGAGCGTGGATTTATTCACCAGTGTTCAGGCAGTGGGATGTGCGGAGCAACAGGGCCTTTACTATTTTGATTCTTATAACTCTCTCATTGATCCCTGTTCAGCAGAGGAGTCATACATCTCCAGAAAAATAGAAGAAATAGATGAAAAATGTGGAAGGTGTATGAGTGACCGCTTTCAATCCATGGAGGGCATATTTATTACCCAAGGCAGGGAGTCTCAAGAGAAAAGGGAGCCCACATGGAACCAGATAAGAGACAATCCACTTACACCTATTTCTTACGCTTTTCTGTCCTTTTTCCGTTATAAGCCTGATTTGGGAATAGAAGGTGATTTCAAGAGGTACAAGATGACGGGAATTATGCAGCTTGTAAAGGTGAAAGACAAAAGCCTTGTTTTTAAAGTAAAAGGTGGAAGAAATAGCTTAATAAATAGCATTGAATTCAAGGCTTTTTCAAGAAGCAGGTACAGTGTAAAGAAAGTTCCTAAAAATTGTATAGCAAATATATTTACTCTGGACGAATTCAACTCTGAAAAGTCTATTTCAAAGTTTTCAAAAGTGATAAATGACAAAGATTTTGAAACTTATTTTCTCAGATGGGGAAGGTTTATATGGCTGTATGTGAACCCGGATATATACAAGGATAAAGAATCAAGAGAGACTATAATATACAGGGCAAGGAAATATGCAGAAGAGTTTTACCAAAAACTTGGGTTGGACCTTCACTCCCAGAGTGTGAGAGATTTTCTGATCCCGTCCTTCTGGTTTAATGATGGATGGGTTCATGGACTGGATCTGGGACTATCCACAGGGATAATGAAAGACCTGGGAGCAAAGGGATTTGACGTATACAGGGATACAAAAGGTGTTGAGGTAGATTCAATCTTTATATATTATGTGGGAAAGCCTCATACAGGAGCAGGGAATGGACTCAGGAGACTTGGAAGAGCCAGAAATGTTAAAAATATTCCCTATATAATTAAAGAACTGGGAAAAACACTGGGCACGAAATGGTATTTTGAAATTAACACAGACAGACCAGAAGATATAAAGTCAAGAGGTGTGGTATTCATCATTTTTGAGACAGACCCAGTTTTAGAGCATCCTTTATTCCCTTTGAACAAGATATTCAATTTTACAAGGGGTGAGGCACGTATGCCAGAGGTTTCAAGGGCTTTCACGACGTTTATTGAAGAGATGCGTAACGTGTGGTCGGGAAATAGAGAAAATGGACGTGAGGCCCTGAATAACAGCGCCAGAGTACTCCAGGATGCCTTTGCGGATGAGGCTGCGCTTGCTCCTGTCTGTGTGGACCCAATTGTTGTGCAGATAAGAAAGAGGATAAAGATTAAGCATCGTATGTATAGAGTAGATACAAAAAGTGTAGGCCTTCTGTATTCCACCGGGTTTGTAGAGCCTATATACTGGAGACTGGAAGCAATAAGATGAGCATGCTGGAATTTGTTATACTCATTGCGTACACAATAAAGTGCCCCTGTAGCCAGGAAAGGATATTTTTGCTCGGAGAAAGTATGTTAATACGTGAAAAGAGCGTATCGTACGTAGTAAGAATCCCTGCAGAAAAGAGCATAAAAACTTATTTGATGAAACAGAGGTGGGATATTGATTATGCCACAATCCTTAAAGGTGCGTTTGAAAAGGCGAAAGTAAATGCCTCTACTCGTGGCGCAGTAATCAGTCTTGTGTTTAATAAGGCTGGTATGAGTGGAGATGTACTTGGTAAACTTGACAAAAAATCCTGGAATACCCTGGGAGTAAGATTAAAGAGACTTCTGGGCAAAAGGTTAAAAGGGTGTAGAATTACAAGTTTTAACTGGAAAGATAGTGGAGCCAGAATTATATACAGGTTCAGGATAAGTTGCTGTAAAAAGCTATGCAAAAGGAGAACTTTATATTACCTGAAATAAAGATGGAGTAAAGGACATGAAATGGATTGTTAAAGAGCTTGCGGGCTTTTTGGGTGCCATGGTATTTATATATTTTCTGCTCAATGCGCGGTATAAGGAAATACCAGTTCGGAGTCTTGAGTCTATTTTACAGGATGTTAAAACAAAAGTTCTCATTTTAAAGCCTTCCAGCAAGGATACTGTTTTTTCGTTACAGGAGTGGGTAAACACAAAGGTGAAGATGGTTAATGAGTTTATTGATTTGCCAGAGGATACGGGAGTAAATAGATTGTATGCCTATTTATACGCGTATAACTGGTTTTTGTGGTTTAAAAAACTTGAAAAAAATAAACAGAAGATTTTGCTAAGACAGCCTATAGAGTGGAAAAGATCGCTAAAGGATCACACAATAGGGCCAAAAGACCCGTTTCTCGCACGTGCTTATTCACAATTTTATCCTGGAAGACCTCATTATCTCAGATACAATATACCTGTTCCACCAGGTATAGACTCATTTTTCACGAATAATGCCCATTTTTCCTGTAGAAATACACCCATAACATGCCTATACAGATTCAGCAAAACCTATTTTGCCTATGATGGAGATTCTACGCAGGGTCCTCTTGTCGCATGGATTATAGGTAAACATATAAAAGAAAACGAGCTTGCTGGAATTGAGATTGAATACCAGAAGGCCTTTAGCAGAGCATTTAAGAGAGAAATAAAAACAGGACGTGATTCATTAATCCTTCTTACTGCCTATTTCTCTCCAATCTGGTTCATAGACAATAAACGGGCAGAGAGGGCCTTCCTGAAACACACAAAGACTATAACATTTGAACCAGTTTCTCTGGAGCTCTCAAAAAAGGAACTTAGACATTTTGTCTATATGATGGAACCTGAGCTTATGCATAGCCTTTTACACAATGCAATAGAAAGTGGAATAAACAACAGGTGGGGACCTTTTGTGGTTACAATCATCTTGCTCATTTTTGTGCTTCCATTATTGCTTCCTTACAGCGTGCTTGTAGTTGTGCACATGTATGAGAGAAAGAAGATACTTCTTACCTTGCTATTACTAACACTTGCTGTATTACCTCCATTTTTCCTTCCTGAAGTCGCAGGTTCTCTTTTTGGAGAAAGTATTTTTACCAGGTTGCTTTTATATACAGGAGCTGTGCTTGCCAATGGAATTACATTTCAGATTATCATCTATACTGTGGAGTTATTTATCAGGGAGAGGGAAAAGCTGTATTTCCTCTTTTTAAAACAGGTAAAAAAAGAGGAGGAAACCTTTGACCTGCTCAAAGGATTCTTACTATATGTAAAATTCATGTTTGCTGACCTTTTCAGAAAGCAGCTTATCTCTCCTCCCATGATAAGATATACATTCTCGGCGCTCAATTTCAAAATTTTGCATGTAATTCTGAAGTATTCAATTTTTATCATTGATTCCATACTCCTTATGGGGGTCCTTGCTGCGCATAAGGCAAATCTCACCAATTTGACTGCCATAGAGTTAATATTTGACGGAGTGACAAAGAAAGGAAGTAGTGGATACCCTGAGATTTTTGCAGGCATGTTTTTCATACTCCTTACACTCTTTTTCCTGAAAATCTTTCTCCTTTTGTTTAAATATATGCTGTATCCAGACCTTGTAAAAGAGGTGGAATAAAATGGCAATACTGGAATTTGTATTAACAGGAACAGTAATCTCGGTTATATTGGGTGTGATGACAGGGGCGATTTTGGGCATACAGCCAGGGTATATAAGAGGCAGGTCACTGAGAATACTTATCAGGGCTCTGCAGCTTGTTTTTGAGTTTATAGTGGCCACCCTTGAGATGCTCACCCCTATTGCCATAATTATACTCATAGCATCCATCTCAAAAGGAGCCTGCATGTTTCGCTATGGTGTATGGGTGGGAGTTGTGCTTTCCACTTTCCTGGCAGTTTCCATTAAATGGAGGATAAAGGAGGTATTATCAGATGTCTCCTCCATACAGATTATGCTCTTTGGATACAGCCAGTTCAAACTCATTAAAAAGCTTATTAAAAGTCCCATGATGCTAAAATCCCTTATCATACCGGGGCTCATAAACAGCGCTGTGTATTTATTCCTGCTTCATATAGTAATGGAGGTTCTTGTAAGTGAGACCTCTTATGGTGGATATCTTTTATGGAGCATAATACTGCCCGACAGTATTGGCATCAGAACCCTTGTATTCATGATAGCAGCGTTTTTGACTGTAGGTGTATATAGTGGCATTTTGCTGCGTACAAAGGAGAAAAACAATAAAGGCGGGGGAAAAAGACAGTCTATCCCGGACGATACCCTTGTTAAAATAGAAAAGGATACGCTTCTTGAGAACAGATACTTTAGACTTGAAAACGAGAATGACATTTTCATAAGAAAAGGGGAAATAGTATGGCTAAAGGGCCCTTCAGGGAGCGGAAAATCCATGCTTGGCAGGTTAATATCAGAGCAACCCATAAAAGGGTTTGACAGAGTTTATTATGAAAAAATAATCCGGCAAAATGACAGGGTTTTCTACCTTTTCCAGGAACCCTCCCTCTTTCTATTCCCATACCTTCCAATTGGCAGGTTTTACAGGGAAATAACAGGAGAAACCCTGCAGTGTGATAACAAAGAAAAGGAAAAGAGATTCCCCATATATTTAAATGCCGGATTCAAAAGGGAAGTGAGCATGAAAATGGTAAAGAGGATGGTGGATAAACACAACATAGACCTCCTTATCCTTGATGAACCTGATGCGAGCCTTGACTTGTGCAATCAGAAGAAGCTGTTAGATGACATCAAAGAATTGAAACAAAAAAAACAGGGGCTTTCTGTGATTTACATCACCCATAATATAACCATAGGAGAGGCACTTAAAAGGTGCTGGAAAAATGACTTCAGGATAATAGAGGTAAATGAAAATAAAATCAACAAAAAGCGGGTCTCATCAATCAGTACAAAGAACGAAATAAGCTTACCGGTCTATTCCCTGAATTATAATATTGACAATGGTTTCAAAGATTATCCGGGATTGGATATAAAAGGTCTTTCAGTAAAGGGTATCAGGATAGACGGAAAAAACATACTGGATAATGCCAGTTTCAGCCTGGACAATAAGATAGTTTTTATCATCGGAAGAAATGGCAGGGGAAAGAG
>JALVLE010000375.1 GCA_027033555.1 Caldifarciminota bacterium
GCTCGGCGAAACCGGGAGTCTTAATGACGAGGAACTTGATTTTATAGTTAAGAGGTATTACGAAAAGGCAAGATATGCTTACATTGCGCTTCATCCAGATTATAATGATAATAGGCTCATAGAATTGTACGAGCGGTATTTTGAAAAACATGTTCTTTCAACGCATATGATTGACCTTTCCCGTACCGAGGATGAGATTTTCGAAGGGTTCACAGATGCCAAAAAGAGAAATATTAAAAGGGCACAGAGGGAAAAACTTCATGTAAAAGAGATAAAATCAGAGTACGCCATAAAAAAATACTACCTCATGTACCTTGATTCTTTGAGAAGGTGGAATGCAAAGAAAATTTTTAAACTGGATTTTTTCAAAAAACTCCTTGAAAGCGACCTTGCATCACTTTACATGGTTCAGTATCATGGAGATTATGTGGCAGGGGCTATAATTCTAAAGGGTAATACTGAAGCGGTTTACTGGCATGGTGCTGCTTTTCAGAGATACTTCCAGTTAAGACCCAATGACCTTTTGCACTGGGAGATTATGAGGTCACTGAAATCTCAGGATATTCTGATTTACAACATGGGTTCCTCCAACAATATTGAGGGAGTTGAGCGATTTAAGAAGGGTTATGGGGGAGTTGACAGAGAGTACCTCTTTTTCAAAAAACAATGAAATGCCTCATTATAACCCCCTGGTGTGATGACCTTGTCTTAAATACCGTTAAAGGTACCCCTGAGAATGCCTATCTTTACAGCGAACTTTCAAAGAGGGGAGTGGAGATTCAGGTACTCTGTCCTGATGGTAAAGGTATTAAACCCTTAAAAGAGGGCAGACTGTCTTTTTTATATGAGGGGGTGTATGACAGGCAGATTATGGATGCAATAAGAAAAAGGGATTTTGATTTTGCCATAAGCATTACTGGGCTTGGAGCAAAAGCCCTTAAAAAAATAGGGAAACCGTTTTTTGTAAAGTACCTTGGTGCATTTGATTACTGGCTTGTGAGTAAAATAAGGAGAATGCTGTTTCACAGAAGATTTTATCGCAGTCTGAAGGCATCTCCAGATGGGGCAGTAATGACTGACGATGGAACAGACGGTGAAAGGGCAATAAGAGATGCGGGGTATAAAAAAGAGGTGCTTTTTTTGAAAAATGGTTATTTTAAAGAGCTTTTGAATTTAGAGAAGTCAGAATCAGATAAAATAAGGGTTGGATTTGCCGCATCCCTTGAAAAGATAAAGGGTGTGGATTATCTCATCTCCATCATTAAGAACTTAAAGGAAAAGAAACATTTAAAATTCATAATTGCAGGCACAGGTTCTTTTAAAGAAAAGATATTAAAGCTTGAAAAAGAAAACCCTGAGATGGTGGAATATAGGGGGTATCTCAGGTATCTTGATATGCCCCACTTTTACAGAGATGTTGATATATTGCTTTCTTTAAATCGTTATGCAAATGGCACACTGCCTGTAGTGGAGGCTCAGGCAGCCGGCATACCTGTTGTCGCCTTTGATATGCAGAAGACCTCGGATTTTATAAAGAACAACGTTTCCGGTTTTCTCATTGAGCCTTTTAATTTAGAATCCATTGAGTTTTTGCTCAGGACCATTAAAAAGAAGCAGCTTCTGGGGATGAAGAAAAACGTTCAGGAATTTGCTAAGAAGAACTTTATGAATACAGAGGAGCGTGCAGTAAGAGAGGTTGACTTTTACTTGGAGGCTTTAAGTGAGGGCTATTAGAAACTCAATCTGGCTGTATATTGCCTATGTGTGGAATTTTTTAGGCGGTTTTATACAGCTCAAGATACTCACTCTTGACCTTAATAAGAAGATACTTGGAAAATACTTTTTTGCAGGCGGGCTCGGCGTTCTCATAGGTTCCTTAGCTCAAATAGGTTTTCCGTATGTATTTCAGAGATTTATCCCCCGCTATGATACAGAAAAAAGGCAGAATGACAAACTAACGCTTGTGTGGTTTGCTCTTTTGTTTCATATTCTTGTTTTGATTTTGACCATGCCAATTTTGTACTTTCTATTGTGGAAAAGTATCGCATATACACTTCTTTATGCAGGATTTTATCTCATCTCCCACATGGAGCTCTTTTTTAATGTGTATATATCACAGAGAAGGGCGGAACCTGTAACGATTTTAAGAGGCATATATTACACCATTTTGATTATCGTGCTTCTTGTGGCAAGGCCCCTTAACATATTGCGAGTATCTTACTCCGTTATAACAGCCAACATATTCGTGCTAACTCTTACCTATATGCACCTTCCTCTGCCAAATAATTTGAGTTTCAGGGCTATCCTTAATGTGTTTAACGAAATAAAGAGGTATTTTCTTTATGCGTTTTATACACATCTTCTTGGCCCATTTTTTATGTACATAGATAGACTTATAATACCGCCGTCACTTGGCTTTGAAGCTTTAGGAATTTTTCAGATAGCACGGAAACTGGAGCAGGGGGCAAGGGGATTCTTATTCGTCCCGATGGCAGCTTTTGCCCCGGAGCTTGCAAAACTTTATGAGGAAAA
>JALVLE010000376.1 GCA_027033555.1 Caldifarciminota bacterium
CCCTTCATGCTCACGCTTCCTGTATATGGTTATAACTATGACAAATTGCTCAATATCACACAAAAAATAGCAGAACAACTGAAAAAAGAGAGTGATTTTGCCTACGTGATAAATAATTTTTACTATACCCCCTCTGTCTCTGCATATTACCTTAACACGGATTTTACACATATGCCTGCTATACTTGATTTATACGGTATGTCTCATGAAGCAATGTTCGGTTATTATAAAGGGAAACAGGTTCTCAAAGAAAAGCCAATGCCAGACTATTATGAACTTATTTCTTCAGGTTTTCTGCTGGATAAAAAAAGCACAAAAAGAAGCATTATGAGAAATAACAGGTATTTTATGGTCAACGTGGGCTTTGTATATCAGGGCCCCCCCAACTCACTACAGAGAAGATTAAGGGCTTTTAAAAAAACCCATCCCCTTCCCACAGGATTTTACTATACCCCGACAGAAGCCGTTAAAAAAGACGCATATATGAGAGATTTTCTGCTGGCTCTCTACGTCACTATTGTAATAATTATTTTAATTATCACCGCCATGTTCAACAGAATACGTCCCTCTTTCGTTGTATTTCTCTCCATTCCCTTCACATTATCGGGGATATTTTTTTCATTCTACCTCTCTCACACCGCCTTTGACATCAATGCCATACTTGCCACTCTTATAACCCTGGGCATAGCGGTAAATGATTCCATATTCCTTGTAAAAAAATGCCAGCTCACAAAAAACATTCCTGATGCTGCCATGTCAAGAGCCCGTTCAATTCTTTATACAAGTATTACAACCATAACAACTGCTCTTCCCTTTATGGTATTATACCAGCCCTCAGAAATGTGGTACAAATTTGCCTATGCCATTATAGGAGGTATTTCATTTTCAACGTTCTATGCTCTTTTCCTTCTCCCTGCTTTTATCAGGGTATTTGGAGGCACTTTTGATAGAAATGGACTATTTACCAGCCATATTTGAGGCTTTAAATTTATAATCATTACAAAAATGTGGAGGTTCAGATGTTAGAGGTTAGAAATCTACATGTGAGTATAGGTGGAAAACAGAAATTGAAAGATATAAGCCTCAGGGCAAAGCCTGGAGAGCTTCACGTAATTATGGGTCCAAACGGTTCAGGCAAAACAACACTTGCAATGGCACTTATGGGACATCCCAAATACAGCATTGACAGGGGGACAATTTTTTTAAACGGAGAGGATATAACCCGTGTCCCCATGTATGAGAGAGCCAGAAAGGGACTATTTCTTTCTTTTCAACACCCGGTGGAAATAGATTCTCTGAGGTATCTCACCTTTCTCCTTGAAGTTCTGAAAAAAAACGGAAAAAACCCGGATATTGACTGGATTAAAAGGGTTTTTGAAAAAATGGGGCTCTCTGAGGAATTCCTTCAAAGAAATGTAAACTCAGGATTCTCAGGAGGAGAAAAGAAAAGGGCTGAACTAGCCCAGATGCTTCTCCTTTCCCCAAAATATGCCATATTAGACGAGCCGGACACAGGCGTGGATGTAGACTCCATGAAGTTCATTGCAGGTGCTATCAATGAGTCCCTCTCAAGGGGTACTGGTATTATCCTCATTACTCATTATGCAAGAATTCTGAATGAAATTGGCAAAGGATTCCACGTTCACATTCTCGCAGGTGGGGAAATCAAAGCAGAGGGTGGTCCAGAACTTGCAGAGAAAGTGGAAACACAGGGATTTGGAGATTAAAGATGAGAGGGATTGCAAGAAAATTAGGGGAATCACGTGGTGAGCCTGAATGGCTTATAAAACTACGTGAAGAAGCAGAATCATATATTTCAAAGGCTCCTTTTCCTCCTGAGATCATGCCCCTTGAGCTTGAAACATATGATCCAATGGGCAAAGGAGACGTGGAATTGCCAGAAATTAAAAGCCTTGACGACATACCTGAAAATATCCGGAAAATGCTGATTAAAATGGGTGTACCAGAATACGAATGGCAAAAGATACTGGGCCTTATACAGGTTGATACCTCATCACAGGTAACATCCTTCAAAGAATACTTTGAAAAACAGGGTGTTGTGGTTATGAGCCTCCTGGATGCCCTTAAAACCTATGAGTGGCTTCAGGATTATGCTTTCAAACTTATGCCTTACAAAACCAATAAATTTGCCGCATATCATACAGCTTATTGGAATGGTGGGATATTTATGTGGATTAAAGAGGGCGCAAAAATCGCTTACCCGCTTCACACCTATTTTTTGATAACAGAAGGAGCCCTGGCTCAGGCAGACCATGCCCTTATCATAGCTGATGAAGGGGCTGAGGCTACCTTCGTGGAAGGATGTACAGCACCTCCCCTTGTAAGATTCTCAGCTCACATAGGAGCAACAGAAGTATATGTAAAGAAAAATGCAAAGGTTAAGGGAATTGTCCTGCAGAACTGGCCTGAATATGTGAATACCCGTCCCTATACCAATGTACATGTGGAAGAAGGAGGAGAAATAGAAGTGGCAGTGGCTATTTTAGGAACAGGGAAATCAGCAGGTA
>JALVLE010000377.1 GCA_027033555.1 Caldifarciminota bacterium
AAGAGGTATCTTTGGAAGTAGAAAAAATAAGAAACGAGATTTTAAGCGGAAAAATAATGAAGGATGAGCTTGATATGGCCAAAAATTATTACATTGGAATGGAAAAGCGGAGAGGAGAGACCTACAGGGAAGTTTTGAACACTATTTTAACAGAGCGCATATACAAACTTGAGCGCAATTATTATGTAAAATTGATAGACCGAATCAGAGAGATTGAGCTTAAAGATATTGAAAATGCAGCGGCTCTATTAAATACACATAGATTTTCCAGGATAGTCCTGGAGGGAAAAAAATGAAAAAAGAAAAGCTTAAAAAGGAAATTGAGAGCTGGATATGGACTATTGTCGTGGTAATATTTATAAGGGCTTTTTTCCTTCAGGCTTATGAGATACCTACCGGTAGCATGGAAGACACGTTATTACCCGGTGATTTCCTCTTGGGGGCCAAGTTTGTTTATGGACTGCAGATTCCCTATACAGCTAAAAAAATAGTGGGTTTTCTTAAGCCCAGAAGAGGACAGATTGTAATTTTTAATTTTCCATTGAATATAAGGCAGGATTTTGTGAAAAGGTGTATTGGACTTCCCGGTGATACAATAATGATTGTAAATAAAGTTGTTTATGTAAACGGCAGGCCCCTAAAAGAGCCTTACAAGACCATTAAGGATTCATTACACATAATTCCACCACTTATGGAGGTGAATTCACCAATTGCCATGAGGCAGTATGAGGAGTTATGGCTAAGAGGCGCTTTCAGGAACGAGAAAAGGGTCAGGGACAATTTTGGACCGATTGTTGTACCTGAAGGCACCTATTTTGTTCTCGGGGATAACAGAGATTTTTCTTATGATTCGCGGTTCTGGGGACCTGTGCCTTATGATTATCTAAAAGGTGTACCCCTTATTACCTATCTTTCCATAGATCCGGATGTGCCTTTTTACAAAATCTGGAAGAAGATAAGATTCAAAAGGATGTTTCGTCTTGTATTATTTTATTAGTCCTTTCTACTTTAAAGTTCCATTTTATTTGAAAGACTACTTGCCTGGTAGGGTACACTTTACCATAGAAGTAGGCTTTGGAAATGGCGATTTTCTTATACAGCTTGCCTCGCTTGAAAGAAACCATGGATTTTTGGGTGTTGAAATTTCTTCCCGTTCAGTTTTGAAGCTCACGCGGAAGCTAATGGCAAAAAGGCTTGATAATGTAAAAACCATAAAAATTGACGCCTTTTTACTTTTTTCGGTTATAGAGCCAATGCATAGTGTGGAGAGAATTATTTATAACTTTCCTGATCCATGGCCTTCCCACCCGGAAAGAAGAGTGACTGCAGCAAAAAATCTTTTGCTTGTCCACAGGGCTTTAAGAAGAGATGGAGCGTTTTACCTTGCAACAGATGCAGATATATTGAAGGAAGACCTTTTTTCCAATTCAAAAGGAATTTTCAGAGTATATGCTCAGGATCACCCCTTTTTTCCATTTTATACCAAATATCAATCAAGATGGGAAAGGGAGGGGAGGAAAATCACGTATTATAAGCTTATTCCTCTCGCGTTTTCCGGTAAATACCCTGGAATTTCTTACAAGAAAGGAGGGTATATGGCTCATGTAATCTTTGAAATAATAGAAAAAAAAGAGGTACAGATGGCATTGCCAAAAAGGATAAGGGAGGGTAATCTTCTGTTTTACATAGAAAAACCCTACAAAAGAGGAAATGAATTGTTATTTCCAGTGCTTGTGAAGGAAGAGGGATTTGTACAAAAAACTTACTTTAAATTATATACCGCAGGGAAGGAAGCGAGGATGGTACTTGATGATACTTCGTACCTTGTTGTTACCAAAGGTATAAGAAAAGCAATGGCCTATCTGAGAGATTTGTTACAGCACACAGGAGGATATAGGGTTAAAAGGGATACTACTATTGTTTAGCTCTTCTTTTAAGAAAAAAGTCACGGAGAAGACGTGCAGCCTCCTCTCCATAGGGACCTTTTCTGTACTTAACTCTGTGATTGATTCCCTCTAAATCAAATATACGTACTCGTGATACAACTCCCCCAAATTTAGGTTCCTCAGTTGCAAAAATAACTTCATCTATTCGTGAAAGCAAAATTGCCCCAGCGCACATGATACATGGCTCTGCTGTAACATACAATCTGGCTCCTTTAAGTCGCCAGTTTTTAAGATAGTTTTCAGCAGCTGTAATGGCTATAATCTCGGCATGGGCAGTGGCATCCTGTAGAGCTTCTGTTCTGTTATGTCCCCTTCCAATTATTTTCCCGTTGTAAACCACGACTGCACCAATGGGAATTTCGCCTTCTTCAAAGGCTTTTCTCGCTTCATACAGGGCTTGTTGCATGTAAATGGCATCAGGGTTCATTATAATAAAAAAGCGCGCCCGGAGGGACTCGAACCCCCAGCCTACGGATTCGTAGTCCGTCGCTCTATCCAGTTGAGCTACGGGCGCTCTATTAATAATTTTAATGCAGAAGTGGCGTAACACAAAGTCTAAGTCTGTTTCATGGAATTTAAAAG
>JALVLE010000378.1 GCA_027033555.1 Caldifarciminota bacterium
CAAAAAACGCAACCGATTCTCATTAAAAAGAGCGAAAGCCAGATATACACCTGTTCTATCTGATATGTAATTATTTTCAAGCATATCTTCAAGACGTGCAAGAACCATTCTTTTCCTTTTATCAATATTCAGAATTTCAGCCATGTACACCTCGCCTTCACGGGTAATAAGAACAAATTTCTCTCCCTTTACTGCTCTGTGTACATGGACAAGGTGATGATATTCATCTCTCTCTATAACCGCCCTATTATTGCCAACAATCTTTCCTATGAACCTTCTTTTTATCAACTTCCCAGTTCACGCAATTTCTCAAAGAGCTTCTTCATCTCACGTGAGACTTTCTCCGGGGTCTTGAGATTAATTTTAACATAAAGGTCACCCCGTCTTCCCTGCCTTGGGATTCCCTTTTTCGGGATCTTTAACACGGTTCCACATTGCACTCCCGGTTTCAACTTAAGTCTTAATTTTTCCCCTGTCACTGTATCAATTTCCACATTACCACCTAACACTGCCATAGAAAAGGGAATACTAATTTCTGTATAAAGGTCCTCGCCTTCTCTTTTAAAAGCAGGGTGCGCCTCTTCCCTTATAAAAACATACAGATCACCACGTGGTCCCCCTCTTTCACCCACATTACCTCCTCCACGTACAACCAAATATTCCCCATCCCTCAATCCTGGTGGAATATTAATCTCAATCTCCACTTCTTTTTTTACCCTTCCCGTACCACCACATACAGGACATGGGTCCTTTAATACATAACCCCTTCCTCCACAGTTGTAACACACATTTTCCTGGATAAACTGACCAAAAAACGTCCGCTTTACATTTCTTATCACTCCAGTGCCACCACATACAGGACATCTCTCTTCCTTACCGCTCCTGCTACCTTTACCTCCACAGGCATCACAGACTTCATATCTCTTTAACTTTACTCTCTTTTTTGTTCCTTCAATTATCTCTTTTAGAGTAAGCGGAATACTTATTCGTATATCCTCCCCTCTCTTTCTGTAAGACTCACGGCTCCTGTAGCGTCTTGTCCGAGAAGAGGTTCCAGTACCAAAAAACGTATCAAATATATCTTCAAAAAAATGACCAAAATCGCCACCAAAAATATCCCTCAGATCATCAAAGTGACTGAAATTCTGCCAAGTGAAATTACCATCTTTAAAAACTCCGTTTAACCCTTCGTGCCCATACTGGTCATAAAGCTTCCTTTTCTCCGGGTCAGAGAGAACCTCATATGCTTCACTTATTTCCTTAAACTTTCTCTCTGCTTCTTCTTTATTATCTGGATTGCGATCCGGATGGTATTTTATGGCAAGACGCCTGTAAGCCTTTTTAATCTCTTCCTGGGAGGCATTACGAGGCACTCCCAGGATTTCATAATAATCTTTTTTACCTGCCATCAGCTAATTACTTCGTAATCAGTATCCTGAGGCCCTTCGTCTTTGCGACCTTCATTACCTGGTTGTGTCCCGGATGTGCCTCCCTGACTTTGCGCCTGAGCTTTATAAATCTCGCTTGCAATCTCATTCCAGGTTTTCTGAAGCTCCTCCAGAGCAGCTTTTACCTCATTAATATTTTCAGAGGTAAGCTTTTCCCTTGCCTTTTTGACAGCCTCTTCCACTTTTTTCTTTTTATCCGCCGGGATCTTATCACCAAGGTCCTTTAAGCTCTTTTCAATTGAATAGATAAATCCATCAAGCTGGTTTCTTGTCTCAATAAGCTCTCTTCTTTTTCTGTCTTCCTCTCTGTGCATCTCGGCTTCTTTAACCATCCTCTCTATTTCCTCATCAGAAAGGCTTGTTCTTGCATGAATCTTTATGGAGGCCTCCTTATTGGTAGCCTTATCCACTGCTCTTACATGGAGAATACCATCAGAATCTATATCAAAAGTCACCTCTATCTGTGGCACTCCACGAGGAGCTGGCGGAATACCGGTAAGCTCAAACTGGCCAAGCAACCTGTTTTCACTCGCAATCTGTCTCTCTCCCTGATAAACTTTTATAAGGACGGAGGTCTGATTATCCTCTGCTGTTGTGTAGATCTTGGACTTTGACGTTGGAATAGTGGTATTTCTTGGAATAACAACATCAAAAATACCACCAAGAGTTTCCACTCCGAGAGAAAGCGGCGTTGCATCAAGAAGCACTATTTCTCTGTCCTGATACTCTCCTGCCAGTATAGCTGCTTGAATAGCAGCGCCTACAGCCACAACCTCGTCAGGATTTATCCCCTTGTGCGGTTCTTTACCGAAGAATTCAGCCACTTTTTGCTGAACAAGCGGCATCCTTGTCTGTCCACCCACAAGGATTACCTCATCAATCTGTGAAGGAGTAAGTTTTGCATCTTCAAGCGCTTTCTTGGTAATCTCTATGGTTCTCTCCACAAGATCGCGGGTCATGGACTCAAATCTTGCCCTCGTAAGGGTCTTTTCAAGGTGTTTAGGGCCTTGTGCATCGGCTGCGATAAACGGTATGGAAATCACAGTTTCCATCATCGTTGAGAGCTCTTTCTTCGCTTTCTCAGCTGCCTCTTTTAATCTCTGCAGTGCGTTTTTATCATTGGAAAGGTCTATTCCAGTTTCCTTTCTGAATTCTTCCAGCAACCATTCAATTATACGCTGGTCAAAATCATCTCCTCCAAGATGGGTATCTCCACCTATAGCTATAACTTCAAAAACCCCATGTGAAAGCTCCAGAATTGAAATATCAAAAGTACCTCCACCAAGATCAAATACAGCAACTTTTATATCCCTGTCAGTTTTATCCAGACCATACGCCAGTGCAGCAGCAGTAGGCTCAGGGAAAACCCTCAAGACCTCAAGTCCAGCAATAATACCGGCATCTTTTGTAGCCTGTCTCTGGGCATCATTAAAATATGCAGGTACAGTAATTACAGCCTTTTTAACAGGCTCTCTCAAAAAGTCTTCTGCACACTTCTTTAAATATTCAAGTATTTTTGCAGAGATCTCTTCAGGTGTAAAATTCCTTCCAACCTGGGGTATATATACCTCAACTCTATCATTCTTTCCCCTTACAACCTTATATGGGACGCGTTCAATATCCTGTAATGCTTCATCATAACGTCGCCCCATAAATCTTTTAATAGAAAAAACTGTATTTTCAGCGTTAATCACAGCCTGCCTCTTGGCAATGGACCCCACAAGTACTTCATTTCCTTTAAAAGCAACTACTGAAGGAGTTATTCTCTCCCCTTCTTTATTTTGAATAATAATTGGATCACCCCCTTGCACCACAGCAACAACCGAATTGGTTGTCCCAAGGTCTATACCAATAACTTTCTCCTTTGCCATTTTCTATCCCTCCTTTTTCTCCTTCTTTTTAGCAACACTTACTCTTGCTGGTCTTACAAGCTTCCCTTTGAGCATGTAACCTGCCTGATGGACTTTCACAATATGCCCGTCAGGTGCCTCATCTGTCTCAACCACCTCAATAGCTTCATGAAACTCAGGGTTAAACTCCTTCCCCTCACTCTCTATCTTCTTTACACCAAAACGTTCCAGTATTTTGAGAAAATCCCGAAGGACCATCTCAACTCCCTTTTTTATGGAAGCCGCATCACCTTCAACTTTCACAGCAAGCTCAAGATGGTCAAGTACGGGTATCAGTTCCCTGAGAATTTGCTCATTGGCATATTCCACAAGTTGCCTCGTCTCCTGTTCTCTCAATTTTTTGTAGTTTTCAAGATCAGCAAGAGCCCTCAAATAAAGAGATTTATATTTTTCAATATCCTTCTCCATCTTCTTAAGTTCCCTCTTTAGCCTCCTGCACCTTACTTCCTCTATTCTTTTTACTCTCATTTTTCCTCCCGAAGGTGTATATAATTACTCAGGTTTTGAAGAATTGTCAAGGCTCTATACCATCTTTCAGATTCCGCTTTCCAGGCAATAAAATATTCACGATGCAGGAAATAGAGAGATTAAATACCCTTATAAAAAACGCTAAATGCCTCCTCGTTCTCACAGGAGCTGGTATATCCAGAGAAAGCGGAATTCCCACATTTAGAGGAAAAGAAGGGTGGTATAAAAACTACCCTCCTGAGAAGCTCGCCACACCTGCCGCTTTTTACGAAAACCCAAAGCTTGTATGGGAGTGGTATAATCTGAGGAGAAAAATTATAATTGCCGCCAGCCCCAATGTTGCACATTACAAAATAGCAGAACTAGAAAAACATAAGCCGTGTTTTCTTCTGGTTACGCAGAACGTTGATTCTTTACACAAAAAGGCAGGTTCAACCAAAATTGTGGAATTGCACGGAAATATATTCAGAACAAAGTGTACAAGTTGTGGAAGAGTTTATGAAGAGGATTACAGAGTATTTAAAGAGGAGGAATTGCCTCCAAGATGTAAAGTTTGTGGGGGTCTTTTAAGACCTGATGTAGTCTGGTTTGGAGAAGCCTTAAAAGAAGAAGATCTAAATAGGGCATTTTCATTCGCAGAAAAGGCGGACTTAATTCTTGTAGTAGGAACAAGCGGAGTGGTATATCCTGCCGCAATGCTACCCTACATAGTAAAATCCAAGGGAGGGAAAGTGGTAGAAATAAATCCCCTTTCTACTCCCATTTCCCACATAAGCGATATTACAATAAGAGAGTACGCATCAATAATGAGTCGTATCACACTTTATTAGGATTTTCTTATTTTTCATCACTATAATATTAGTATCCTTTACTATCACATGAAACCCATTCTTATAACATCCTAAAATTTTCTTTTTAAGACCATCTTCATTGGTAGCTACGAAAATAAAATCTGCATGATTTTCTATAAATGAAATAGTAATATTTATGCATTGACGCAGTGACTTCATGCTTATACTGTCTGTGCTTAACATAAGTGGTTGATAAGTAGTTAAAAAATCCAGATTGTTCAGATACAAAGCTTTATTTTCTATGCCTACCAGTCCACCTATATGTTTTAGCGGATAAACGTATCCATCTTTATCTAAAAAGTCAGTATGTGATATAAACACTGCATTCTCATCTATATGTTTAGAAAATCTGCCCTTTATTTCTTTTATTTTACTTTCGTACCAACTGAACTTAGTCCAAACTACGAATAACTCTACAAGGAAAATCAAAGAAAGATACGCACCGAATACAATTTTTACACTTTTTTTCTCTTTCAATATGGTCCACCCGAGTGGTATTAGAATAAAAAAAGCTATAAACATCTGTCTGGTATGAATAAAGGCACCCGTCTTCATCACATCAAATATTACAAAATATAAAAGATAATTCGTAAAACCAGCAAATAACAAAAACGCATCACCGTCTAAATACATGCGGTAATGTTTTCCAATCAAAAGTAGAAAAAAAACAAAAGGTATCAGCGTAGTAATAGGAAAGAAAAACAATAAAAAAAGCGCCATTTTCCCATGTAAAGCAAACCACGGGAAAAGATATGCTCCCTTTATTACCTGTTTTATTCTCTCCACGAGTGGAACTTCCCATTCAAATATAAGTCCATTGATAAAAAAAATTTTCATCCCCAACAGGAAGAAGACGATGAAAAAAAGCGTTAAGTAAACGAGTTTAGTTTTTCTTCCGAATCTGTCAAGCACTGAATACCAGAAAAGAGTTAAAATAGATTCGGCGAAAAAAAATGGATGTACAAAAAATTCTAAAATACTCATATATATAAGCAACCTTATGCTTTTTTTACGCACAAATAATCCAACAAACGATAAAAAAAATATAAAACCGAGCGTAAATGCAAAAAAACCCTTTATTAAAAATATATTAAGAGCTGCTATACTTCCACACACATAGGAAAAACGTCTATCCGCTGTTATGTTATATGTAAAATATTCAACAGAAATAATTACCAAGATAGATAGTAATATAAAATATGCTAAAAGCCCCTTTGAGTATCCAAAAACACTCGCAAAAGGAAACATAGACAGGATCCCAATCCAGTCTGCGTAAGGTCTGTAATTAATACTTACTAAATGTCCAAAAACACTATAATGTTTTAAAACATAAAGCGTGTGTAAATGAGCCCATCCATCCTGCAAGGGAATATACTCAAACCACAAATAAATAAGCGGCCATAAATATAAAATATAATAAAACTTTTTCACGTTCACGTTTAAATTATAAATCAAAACTAAAGATCTGGCTATTTTTCGTACTCTATTATTTCCCCACACCCTCCCCTATAATTATATAAATTCAAAAGATGCTAAAGAAAATAAATTTTAATTTGCTTTTATCTCCAGAAATTTTGAGCCAAATATTAACTTTTTTGTTGGTATTTGTCATTCTTTACGCTCCAGAACATGTGAGCAAACGCTCTTTAGTTGGAATTTTCCTATTTTATATACTTCTTTTTGGGATTCCACTGATGCTTTATACAGGAAGATTGAAACTTAGCCATCTCCCTGCATTATTTATAATTTTTCTTGATCCTCCGCCCGGTTTCCGCATAGGTTTCGCGGGACAGGACTTCTATCCTATTACTCTTTATAACATTTTTGCGATTTTGACGTGTATTATCCTCTCATGGCATCTCCTTCTTAAAAAAGAAATCGGATTATTTACCAAAAATAACCCGGTATTCTTTCCGTTCCTACTTCTTCTCATAGGTGGAATTTTTACCATACCTTTCCTAAAAGGCACAGGTAACTTCTTGGCCTGGCTTCTTTATGCTGCAACATCCTTAAGCGTATCGTTCCTGTTTATGTACTCCTTTCAGAACCCTCAAGATGTCATAAAAATAGCTCTTCCAGCATATACTGTGGTGGTTGTAGCTCTGGTTTTTACTGTTTTTATTATGCCACCTATATATACCTCAGCAGGACTAATCAAGCGATATGCTGGTATCTTCAGCACACCCAATAGACCGGGCATCCTCGCTGCATTCTCTTCTATTCTATTCCTTGGAATGGCTTTTTACTCAAAGAACAGGTTTATAAAAATAATATATCTCACATTATTTGTAGGGCTCATAATAGCTATACTTAGAACTGCATCAAGAAACGCCTTCATAGCAACTACCCTCGGGTTATGGTTATTTTTTTATCTAATAACACTTAAACTTACAAATAAGATTATTCATATCCTATACTTTGTAATAGGGACAGCACTAACAATAGCAGGAGCTTACCTCCTTGCAAAACATACACAGACTCTCTTTACAAGGATAGCTATAAGCACAAAGGGAGATCTGAGCATTCTAACAAGATTTTTCTTATGGGACAAAACTCTTATCTACATCCTCCATAATCCTATACACATAATCATTGGCAGTGGACCTGCACAATTTTATTATTACACCTTTTCGCTTAATTACATTTACCCCCACAATGTCTTTGTGGACTATTGGTTTAGTTTCGGCATATT
>JALVLE010000379.1:0-452 GCA_027033555.1 Caldifarciminota bacterium
GGACATGGGGAGTAGTGTATACCTGGTTTGAGTACTATAAATTAAAAAAGGAGGAGTATGATGGAGATCAAGGCTGGGGAACTTAAGGGTACATATGATGTTCAAAGCCAAAAAATATATGCTGGAGATGCATGGAGGCCTTGTGAAAATACGTGTATAGCCTGTCAAACTGCCATTATCATAATATAAATTGAACATGTAGCTGCTACTCCCCATGTCCCCTAAAAAGGAGAAAGAAAAATGGGGGTTTATTATATAGCAAAACCTACACTTAAGCTAATAAGAACAAATGAAGGTACACTTATAGCAGATGAAAGTACAGATACCACTGCATTTTTTAGCCAATTGGAAACTGTTATACTTTTATTGTCAGACGGGACCAATTCATTAGAAGACATAAGTAGAAAAATAGGAAAACTATATTCCGTGGACCCGTCCAGAGTATTATTGGA
>JALVLE010000379.1:462-7350 GCA_027033555.1 Caldifarciminota bacterium
CCCCAGTAAGTCTGGTAGAAAATCCAAATGAGTTTAAGTTTATTCCGGAAGAAAAAGAAATACTTGAGCTTTTTAGTATAAAACAACTGGGAATTATACTGTCCGAAAAATGTCCTTTAAAATGTAAATATTGTTATGCTTTTTCTAAAAGAAGTAAAGAGAATATCGGATTTGATTTTATAGATTATAACCTTGTAAAAAGGTTTGTAAAAGAGGGTAGTGAGTTGGGCGCGTATAAATTATTAATAGGGGGAGGAGACCCATTAAAATACCCCTTTTTAGTCCAGCTTATAGAACTTTCACTGGAACAAGGCTTTAAAAGGATCTATATTTCTACAAAGCCTGTTCAAAAATATCCCAAACGGTATTTTGATGAATTATTTAAGGCAGGCTTGAGAGAGCTTCAAATAAGCATAGACTCAGTAACCCCTTCATTACTCCATAAAATTGTGGGGATTTCAAACTATTTTGAGAATGTATTTCATACTCTTTACAGTGCTATTGCTTCAGGACTTAAAGTGATTGTCAAAACAGTACTTATTAAAGATAATGCGTCACCCTCAGAGATCCAGAAGTTACTTAATGTTTTAACTGATTCAGGAGTTGAAGAAATCAATATAAATACAGCTGCCCCCATAGGAATGGCTTCCCTGGATATGTTACCTACCATGGAGGATGAAACCAAGGTAGAAAGAATAGTAAAAGAGTTTCAGAAGTCACATCCGGAGGTTAAGGTCACTTTTGCCCCTTCACCATTTAACAAATTGAAAGAGCTAAACTCTCCTATTATGTGCACTGCATTTATTACAAATGTTTTTTTGTATCCTGATGGTTCAATAGAAGGATGTGACTTTCTCACTGCATTCAGGAAAAAATTTAATTTATCTCTGGGTAATTTGAAAGAGAAATCACTAAGGGACATCTGGTTTAATAGTCCCAAAGCACATTTGTTCCGGAAAATACCCCAAAAGGAGTATTGTTTGCGATGCCCAAACCGCCAAATGTGCTTTAATGGTTGCAAAGCTTTTTCAATAGCTTTCTTTGGAGATATTAACGAACCCTTTAATTATTGTAAGCCGGTAATTAAGAAGGTTACAGAAAATATAAATTATTACGATGAAGGCAGATAAGAATTTGTGGATGGCTTTTTTGAAAAAGTATGTTTTACCCTACAAATTTACTTTACTCATAATACTCTTTGCGGGCTTTTATTCTACCGGTTTTAACATCATACTCCCCTATCTTCTGAAAAACATGCTTGATTATGCGGTATCTAAAAACGTAAACGCTTTTACTACCAACACTCTAATATTTGTAATCTTATGGCTTTTAAGTTTTCCCATAATGTACATAAGCGCTTTTGCTGGCGAAAAATTAAAACTTAACGTTAAAATGCGACTTAGAAGAGAATTGCTTAAAAAAATTCATGTAATCCCTTACAAAGATGTGATCTCAAAGACACAGGGAGCCTATTTGCAGGTTATTTCCGACGACGTTGATAAAATAGAACCCCTTATTGTAGAGGCATATCTGTATTTATTTTTGCAGATGCTTATGGCAATAGGCTCTTTATATTTTATGTTAAAAATAAACCTGCTGCTTACAGTTATCAGCATACTTCCAGTTCCATTGTATTTCTATTTGTTAATGGCATATCAGAAGAAGGCTGGCGTCTTTACGCAGGAAAGGCAGAATGCGTATCAAAAGGTTATTGAATTTCTGGATGAAAGTATATCCAATACGTATCTTGTCAGAAACTTTGGTGTGCTCTGGCATGTATTGAAGACCTTTACGGATATATACGAAGGCTATATAAAGAAATACCTCAGGCTGTTTAAATGGAACTACTGGTATAATAACATACTAAACTATCTCTTATCCATGAGTGTGCAGCTCGCGATAATAGTTGTGGGCGCCATACTTGTGCTCCATGGTAAATTTACCGCAGGAGGGGTTATTGCTTTCATGATGTATGTTAATTACATTAAAGCCCCTTTGCAGTACATTTTAACCTTTGGCACCACCGTAGAACCAGCAAAGGTTTCCCTCTCAAGGATTTACGAAATACTCAATAAGAAAGATGTTTATGTTGTCAGTAAAAACTCCTCTTTGCCAGAGATAAATTTCAAATCTCCAGCGATTCTTATACGGAATTTAACTTTTTCCTACGATGATGGTTCAAAGATAATTGAGAATTTAAATTTAAAAGTTGAACCAGGAGAATGGGTTTGTATAGTAGGGGAGAGCGGAATTGGCAAGACAACTTTGCTTAATCTGTTATTAAAACACTTTTCTGTAGAGAAAGGAAAAATCTTTATTTTCGGTAAAGACATTAATGAAATTTCGGCAGATGATCTTAATAATCTTATTACCCTCATAGAACAGGAGCCACTTTTCTTCGGTAACATGACGGTTTATGAGAATCTTACACTTGGCAGGGATATTCCGTGGTCGCGGATTGTAGAACTGGCAAAAAAGACCGGAATAGAAGACTTACTTAAGAAGCTCTCACAAAACAGGAAAGTGCTTATGAAAAACTCTGGATTATCCGGGGGAGAAAAGAAGAGGCTTGCACTTTTGAGAGGGATTTTAAAGGATACACCTATTGTTATTATAGATGAACCAACAGCATTTCTGGATAAAGAAAATATAGAAAGCATTCTTACGGGTTTAAAGAGGGTACTTAAAGGCAAAACTGTCCTTATAACAACTCACGATGAGAGGGTAAAGGGAATTTGTGATAAAAATTTGATTATTATGTAAAATTTTTGAGCTAATAACTTGACAAACAGGAGGTTTTTTTATGAATATTTTTGTTTACCTACTTATTATTTCATCTGTGCACTATGTAAAAGTATAATTGAATTTATAAACAATGCTAAATCTCAGGAAGCCTTCCTTTTCTATGAGGTTTTTCCTAAATGTGATACAACCAAACCGAATCCCAACATAAAGGGATTTGCAGGCTATACTAACAAATACCTTTTATTTTTGTTTGAAATTGATTCTTTAACCCCTGTATCAGGTACAAGGGGGTATGATAGCAGAGATATATACAACGGTGATTTTGTAGGACTGAGTCTCGCTACATTCAGAAACAGAGAGTTTGCATATCATTTTCTGGGTTCGCCGGGAGAAGGACAATCAGATTATCTGCTTACCCAGTATGGATTTAGAGGAAGAGAATGGGACGGTTTGTGGAATTTTAAAAACATAATTGTCAAAGACAGAAAATGGGTTTCCCTGTTTATTATACCGTTTAAATCAATCTTCTATAGAGACTCTATATTTTTTGTGAAGTTGTTTGTTAATTTATATCTTTCAAAGACTCTTTTTGCCACGAATTACAATCAACCTTTAAATGCAACATACAACATGGAAGAACTTGTACTCACGGGGTTTAATTTAAAGAAAAGTGGCATTAAGGTGAGTACCATCCCTTACGTGAGAGTAGAGAAACTGGCAGACACAACAAAATTATACCTAAATGGTGGCGGAAGTGTGGAATTAAAACCAAATGTTTACACCCTCTTTAGCGGAGTGTATAATCCAGATTTTTCCACTGTGGACCTGGATGTAACTTCGCTTGATATCAACATCTACCCCAGGTATTATCCTGAAAAAAGGAAATTTTTTACGGATGGAAGCAGCAAGTTTGATTTTTCTCTTCCTGTATATTACTCAAGAAATATTGACACACTTCACCTGGGTATAAGGGGAATATATGACAGAGAAAAGTATTCTTTTTATGGAATATTCGCGGACTACAATAATCATAATAAATTTATAGGTTTTGGCATCAATAGACAAAAATTATTCAAGAACTTTGATGCTTACTTGAGAATGCTAAAAGATGATACCATTGCTACTTCTGTTATAGGATTTAACTATTATGTACCTTTTATTAGCGCAATGTTTAACATAGAGGGTGGGTACAATTCCGAAAACAAGAATAAAGGTTTTGTGGTGTTGCTTTCACGTAAAAGGTATCCGGGTCTTGGTATACATATAAGCTTTAAGAGTATAGACTCGTCTTTTGTGAGCAAAGTTGGTATGCCGTGGTACAATAATACTTTGCAGGCATCAGGTTATATAAGTTACAGCTGGATTTTAAGAAACAATCCTGACTGGCGGCCTTCTGTAATGTTCTATGTAGAAAATCTATACAGAAAGTGTCCCAGGATAAGTTTGTATAAAGAAAGAAGTCTGAAAACAGAAGTTATGGCCCCTTATAATATTTATGCCTCTATTGGGATAAGGGAAAACATATATGGCAATGGCGCCGGAGAGGTTAAGTGGGTTGGTGTACCTATAGGAGGTGGCATTTTTACACGATTTGTATCCCCCTCTGTGTATTACTTCTATGATATTGAAAACAAGAATAGCTTTATTACTTTATCAAGTGGCTTCCATATCAGGGGGTCCATAGTGAATCTTTCCCTTTCATCAAAGCATATAAATGGTGCAAGTGATTCAACTATTATAACTTTGTACGGTGAAATGCCTGTTTACAAGAAATTCCTCATAAAGCCCTTTGCCGAATACAAAAGATATACGCAAGGTAGTGGCTCTTCTATTAATAGAAATGTGCATCTAAATTTAAGGGAATTCATTTATATAAACAGATTTACACAGATTGCTTTCCTCCAGGACTTTTTGTATGACCTTGAGAAAAAAAGGACAGTTGATAAAAGCTTTCTTCTAAGATTACAATTATACTTGCAAATTTTATAATTAATGAAGAAGTGGTAATATAGAACTCTCATTAGAAAAGTTGATGAAAACTAATAGGAGTAGGAGAGTGAAAGAGATATAACATATGATAACAAAAGTTGTAACCAGCCGGTTGGGTAGAAAAAAACGAGAATTTATTCCAATTTTTAAGGCGAGCTTTGTCATTGAAGCTCGTTTAGCATAAGCGTCTTCTTTTGCTTTGTGGCCTTCATATACCTCTTCTGATTTGCTCCTATTATAGGTTTTTGATGCTCTGGTGTAAAATGTTAATAGGGAATTTCTATATTCATGGGGAGCTCCTCCTTTTAATGGTATAAAAGGATACACCATCCCAGGAGCTCCCTCTTATTATTTTAGTAATCTTTATCTCCTTTGAATTTTTGCCCTTTTTATTTTGAGGAAACAATATCCCCTTCGGGAAGGTTATTTTTGAAAAATAACACGCAATTGATTGAACGCCAGAGGTTTTTTATAATTTTCTAAATAAAGGAGGTGACATGCTCAAGGAAAAGTATATACTTATGACAGAAGAGGAAATTACAAGGACTTTGAGAAGACTTGCTGCAGAGGTCGCAGAAAAAATAGATGATCTTGAAAATACAGTGATTGTGGGCATTAAAACAAGAGGGGTTCCAATTGCAGAAAGAATAAAAGAGTATATGAAAAAAGACCATAATGTAGAAGTGAAATCAGGAAGCATTGATATTACCTTTTATAGAGATGACCTTTCTCTTATAAATGAGAGCCCTGTGGTAAAGCAGACTGAACTTGATTTTGATATAAATGATAAGATTATTGTCCTATGTGATGATGTGTTATATACAGGAAGAACTGTAAGAGCTGCCCTTGATGAGCTTATGGATTTTGGAAGGCCAAGGATGGTTAAATTGCTGGTGCTTGTTGATAGAGGGCACAGGGAGCTTCCTATATGCGCGGACTTTATTGGAAAAACAGTTACTACCACAAAAA
Organism: Caldifarciminota bacterium; assembly: GCA_027033555.1. Classification (GTDB taxonomy): domain Bacteria; phylum Hydrothermota; class Hydrothermia; order UBA1063; family CAJXJZ01; genus CAJXJZ01. Next base: position 6,166 of record JALVLE010000379.1, read on the forward strand.
GGGAAGTGGTTAAGGTGAAATTTGATGAGACAGACGGAAAAACTGAAGTTGTGATGTGTGAAAAGGAGGAAGAATAAATGGAGGTTTTTGAAATTCGTACCCATAAACGAAATGAGATGATAGATATTACTCATGGAATAAGAGAGTATGTCCGTAAACAAAACGTGAAATCAGGTATTCTTGTATTGTATGTTCCCCATACAACTGCTGCTATCACGATAAATGAACATGCAGACCCGAGTGTTAGAGCTGATATAACTGAATTTCTCTCCAGGCTTGTCCCTCAAAGTCCCCATTTTAAGCACCTTGAGGGCAACAGCGATGCACACATAAAATCAACTATTGTTTCACCATCAATAAGCCTTATTATTGAAAATGGCGATATTGTCCTTGGCACATGGCAGGGTATATTTTTCTGTGAGTTTGATGGTCCAAGACATAGAAAGCTGTTTGCGAAGATAATAAAAGAACTTTAAGTTTTGTTAATGTAGAGAAATATTGTGTTTTGTCCCGATAGGTTCTGGGTTGAGATATCCAGAGATAGGACTTTCGGAGAGGTGCACAGCCTGTGAGTAAAAAGAAGCTTTTCTTTGGTGTCGGTGCAAGGCCAAATTTTATAAAAATGGCGCCTTTATTTAAAATTTTCGCAGAGGATACACACTTCATTTTGCGCATCCTCCACACGGGTCAGCACTATGATTTTGAAATGTCAGAATCTTTTTTTCGCGACCTGAAACTTCCAAAACCGGACTTTTATCTTGGGGTAAAGGAAAAATCTCAGGTAGAACAGGTAGCCCGGATCTTAAAAGGTGCAGAAAAGGTGCTTATGAAAGAACAGCCTGACCTCGTATTTGTTTTCGGAGACGTAAATTCCACTCTTGGAATAGCCCTTGCAGCACGTAAATTGAATCTGAGAATTGCTCACGTTGAAGCAGGACTCAGAAGTTTTGACAGGAGAATGCCGGAAGAAAATAACAGAATTGTCGTGGACGCCATATCCGATATGCATTTTATTACAGAAGAAAGCGGGAAAGAAAATCTTAAAAGAGAAGGATATCCTGAAGACACACTTTTTATGGTGGGTAACACCATGATTGATTCACTTGTGCAGATTTTGCCTTATACCCACAGAAAAAATTATAAAGAACCCTACATTCTTCTTACCCTTCACAGACCTCAAAATGT
>JALVLE010000380.1 GCA_027033555.1 Caldifarciminota bacterium
CCACATGAGCATAAGAAGGTAATAGGCAAATATCACAGGGCGGGCGAAAAAGAGATAGAGATGGCTATAGAAGCAGCACTTGAAGGGTGGAAAGAATGGCAGGAAACTCCCTGGTATCAGAGAATTGCTGTATTTATGAAGGCTGCGGAGCTTCTTTCAAAAAAATACAGATACTTTATGGACGCTGTTGTAATGCTTGTACATTCTAAAAATCCATTTCAGGCTGAGATTGATATTGCAGAGCTTATTGATTTCTGGAGATTTAATGCAAGATATGCATGGGAACTCTACAGGGAACAACCAATATCTCCTGTAGGATACTGGAACAGACTGGAGTACAGACCCCTGGAAGGTTTCATCTTTGCGGTACCACCATTCAACTTTATTTCTATAGGAGGCAATCTACCTACTGCCCCTGCATTAATGGGAAATGTTGCTCTCTGGAAACCTGCTTCAACTGTGGTATATTCAAATTATTTTGTTATGAAAATCCTCCAGGAGGCCGGGCTTCCGGATGGGGTCATCAATTTTGTTCCTGGCAACTCCTCTAAAATAGGGAAAATGGTATTTGAGCATCCTTATTTTGCAGGGGTACACTTTACAGGTTCCACAAAAACCTTCCAGTATATGTGGAAGACGATTGGTCAAAACATTACAAAGTATAGAAGTTATCCAAGAATAGTGGGGGAAACAGGCGGAAAGGACTTTGTTTTCGCTCATCCATCAGCCAACGTGAAAGCGGTTGCAACAGCTCTCCTAAGAGGAGCTTATGAATATCAGGGACAAAAATGTTCTGCTGCTTCCAGAGCTTATATACCTGAGTCCATGTGGCCTGAACTCAAAGAAATTATGATTGAGGAAATGAAGACTATGAAAATGGGTGGTCCTGAGGATTTCACCAACTTTATCACAGCAGTTATTGACAAGCCTTCATTTGACAAAATCTGCAGTTACATACAGCTGGCAAAAGAGGACAGTGAGACGGAAATTGTTTACGGTGGAAAATGTGATGATTCTGTTGGCTATTTCATAGAACCCACCCTTGTAATCACCACAAATCCAAAGCATAGGCTCATGGAAGAGGAAATATTTGGCCCGGTTTTGACTGTTTATGTCTATCCTGATAACAAGTACGAAGAAACGCTCCATCTTTGTGATGAAACTTCCCCTTACGGTCTTACAGGCTCTGTATTTGCACAGGATAGATACGCTATTGAACTGGCAGAAAGAATCCTAAGACACGCGGCTGGCAATTTCTATATAAATGACAAACCTACGGGGGCAGTTGTGGCACAGCAACCATTTGGCGGTTCAAGAGCATCAGGAACAAATGATAAGGCAGGTAGCAAACTCAACCTTCTGCGCTGGGTCAGCGTGAGGGCTATAAAAGAAACATTCCTGCCACCTGAAGATTACAGGTATCCTTTTATGCAGGAAGATTAAAAGAAAGGGGGCAAAGATAAGCGCCCCCTTTTGTTTTACTTTTCTTTGACTTTATTATTCAACATATGAAGGTTTTACTTTTTGGTGCAAGTGGGCTTTTGGGCACGAGCTTATATGAGGTAATGCTCAAAAAGGGTATGACTGTTCTTGCGCCCACACGACAGAGTGTGGATCTCAGGAATCCTGATTTTTTAAGAGAATACCTCAGGCAGCTTAATTTTGATGTACTCGTAAATGCAGCTGCATCCTCCAATACAGATATGTGCGAAGAGAGAAAGGAGGAGTGTTTCAAGGTAAACTGGATTGCCCCAAGCATTATGGCAAGATGTGCTAATGAGAAAGGGGCCATATTTATCCATTATTCTACAGATTATGTATTTGATGGCAAAAAACGAGAGTATTTTGAAGAAGATGAGCCCAATCCACTCTCTATATACGGGGCATCAAAATTTTATGGAGAAAGAGAAGTAATCAGAGCAGGGGGACATTATTATATAGTGAGAACATCCCTTCTGTATAAAGAAAATGGAAACAATTTCCTTTCTCGGATTCCAGAGTATATCCTAAATGAAAAAGAAATAATATGCACACCTGACCTTGTAAGTGCTCCAACTTACGTGCCATATCTTGCAGAGGCGAGTATTCAGCTTATCGACAAAAATCCACCATATGGAATCTATCATATATCCGGTGGACATCCCATGAGTGCTTGCGAGTTTATCAGCCTTTTTTCAAAGGTTATTGGTAAGTCTCCCGTACTGAAAAGAGTCATGTCAAATGATTTAAACAGAAAGGCATCAAGACCTCATCATAGTTTTCTTAATAATTTTAAATATGTTGCACTTGTGGGTTTTAAACCTGAGAGGCCTGAAGTTTATATGAGGAGGATATATGAAAGAGTTTATAAAAAACAGGCTGAATAGGCTGAAAGATGCTTTTCCGGATGATTCCAGAATTGAAAAAATAATAGAGGCAACCAGAATTATACAGGAATCTTTTAAGAATGGAGGAAAATTGTTGGTTTGTGGAAATGGCGGAAGCGCTGCTGACGCGCAACATATTGTAG
>JALVLE010000381.1 GCA_027033555.1 Caldifarciminota bacterium
ACTCTCACTATACATCAACTATGAGCCAACGGAGAATTTCTATTACAGAACATTCAAGGAACTTTCAACAAAGGAAGAGATACTTGCACTCTCAGTTATACACAATGATCTTGCGTTGCAATACATTGCGAGAATTAAAAACATTACACAAACACAAAAAATTGGGCATCTTAAAATCAGGACCACAATTGAATGTATTACAAAGTGCTCATACAACCGCAACTGTATGGAAGATTGCTTGCAGGTCTTGTGAGATTGGAGTAAAATTTTAGCTATGAAGAGGGTAAAGGTAAAAGGCCCCTTATCTCGGTATGGCACTCACCCCTGGATATTCTCTGGAAACGTGCTGGATGCAGATGACGCCGAGAAAGGAGATAACGTGCTTGTGTTTAATAGAAGAGGGAAATTTATGGGTTCTGCTCTTTATAATCCGGATTCAGACATTGTGCTGCGCTTCTACTCGCGGAAAAAAGAGCCTCTCGGGTATGCGGAAATAAAAGAAAGATTGTTTATAGCACGGGAAAAAAGAATAAAATTTAAGGGGTTTGAAGAAGATGCTTATAGAGTTGTATTCGGAGAAAGTGATATGCTCCCTGGACTTATAGTGGATAGGTATGGGAGAGGGTTTGTTTTACAGTTTTCGTCCTATGGAATGTACAGGCGAAAAAAACTGATTGTGGATGCAATTTACGATCTTTTTGAGCCTGAGTTCATATATGAGAAAAATATAAAGCACTCTGCAAGAGAAGAAGGTATTCCCGAAGAAAAGGGGCTATTATTTGGAGAGTTGCCAGAGGAACTTATAGTTAAAATCAATAACCTCTCCTTTTTTGTGGATATAGAAGAGGGACAAAAGACAGGTCTTTTCCTTGATCAAAAACAGAACTGGCTTTTAATGGAGCCCTTTGCCAGAGAAAAGGATGTACTTGAACTTTTCTCCTATCAGGGAGGTTTTACCATGCACCTCCTTAGGGGAAGAGCCAAAAGAGTTTATGTGGTGGATTCTCAGAAAAAGGCTCTGGATATACTTTTTAAAAACCTCAAATTAAATGGATTTAAGGAAAAACGTCTGGTTCCCTTTAATGAGGATGTATTTAAATTCCTTGATGAATTTTCTTCCTCACAAATAAATTTTGACCTCATTATTATTGATCCTCCATCCTTTGCCCGTTCAAGAAAAACCAGAGAAAAGGGGTTAAAAGCATATTATAACCTTGTGGACATGGCATTAAAATACCTGAAAAGCAGGGGGCAGATTGCAGTTTTTTCATGTTCATCTTATATAAAAAGAGAAGACCTTCTGGATGTGCTTAAAAACGTGTTTGATGCAAATGGAAGGACATTCAGACTTATTAAAGAATTTACTCAGGATTATGACCATCCCGAGCTTCTCTCTTTCCCTGAAAGCAGATATTTAAACGGTTTTTTAATGGAGGAATGGTTATGAGTAAAATAATGCTCGTCTTCCCCGGTCAGGGGTCTCAATATGTGGGAATGATGAAAGACATCCTTTCAGAAAGCTACGAAGCCATAGAGATGGTACGAGAGGCGGAAGAAATAACCGGGAAACCTCTTCGTTACGTAATGGAAAACGGCCCGGAAGAGAAACTCAATGACACAACCTTTACCCAGCCAGCAATCTTTGTACATTCTTTTGTGGTATTCAAGCTTCTAAATGAACGCTATCACCTTAAATTCTATGCAGTAGCAGGTCATAGTCTTGGCGAACTTACAGCTCTCGCTGCAGCAGATGTGTATTCTTTTGAGGATGGAATGAAAATCGTTAACAAAAGGGCAGATCTTATGTCAAGAGCAAAAAATGGTGGTATGACCGCTGTAATTGGCCTTGAAAAGGAAAAAATAGAAGAGATCATCAAGAACTACGCTGGTGAGCTTACAATAGCCAACTACAATGAACCTAAACAGATAGTGGTATCAGGAAGCCTCTGGGCATTGGAAAAAGCAGAAAAACGGTTCAAAGAAATGGGGGCAAGAAGGGTTATAAGACTAAATGTTTCAGGGGCCTTTCATTCAAAATTTATGTTTGAGGCTCAAAAAGAGTTTAAATCCTATCTTGATAATTTCACCTTTAATGATCCTTTGGTACCTGTTATTCCAAATGTTGAGGCAAGAAGCGTTTTATTTGGAGAAAAACTGAAGGAAGACCTTGTAAAACAACTCACAGGGCCTGTAAGATGGGTGGATACAATAGAGTACGCAATAAACAAGCTTAAAATAGATACATTCGTGGAATTAGGTCCAAAGAGAGTACTCTCAGGCCTCATAAAGAGAATTAACCCTGATGTTACAGTTATGAACGTTGACACATTTGAAGATATAGAAAACTTTAAACTTCCATGAAAACAATTAAGAGCGAACTACTGTATAAAGGCAAAATTTTTAATCTTTTAAAAGACACGTTAGAGCACCATGGACGCAGTTTTATAAGAGAATACATCTTTTATCCCGGAGCGGTTACCATCCTTCCCTTTGATGGCTCTCACATATATTTTGTAGAACAGTATCGTCATCCCGCACGAAAAACACTATTAGAACTTCCAGCCGGCAAACTGGAAAAAGAAGAAGACCCAGAAGAATGCGCAAAAAGAGAATTACAGGAAGAAATAGGTTTCTTTCCAGAAAAGCTCACATTGCTCGCCAGGTTCTACACTGCACCCGGATACTCAACCGAATACATGTATCTCTACCTGGCAGAGAAGCTTACAAAATCAAAACTTCCGGAAGATAAAGACGAATTTTTGCAGGTGGTTAAACTTCCTGTTGAGGAAGCATATAATATGCTCAAAAATGGGTCTTTAGAAGATGCTAAAACAATTATTGGTCTATTTCATTTTTTCACATTCCGGGTACATAACGGACACACTTGATCTTTCACCTTCTTTCCTTCAGCTTATGAATCCGAACAGAGCATCCTATGAGAGCCTATCACAGATCCCGTTTTTGTCGGATAGGGAAATCAGTCTAATAATAGCTGAACGCAAAAAAAGGCCTTTCAGATCAATCGGTGATCTTGCCAGCAGAATAGGGCTTCTTCCATTTGAAACTACCTACCTGAGCAACATTTTTTATTTTGGCAACAGTTACACTTTCTCAACCATGTGCACAATAGACACATCTTACTACTTCAGGATGGGTCTATTTTCCAAAAACTTACCAGTTGTGGTTCTATGGAAACACCAAAATAGCATTTACTTTATGAATGCTGTTCATACTCATTACTTCTCTGTTTATCAAGGATATGTTCTCCCTGTGTTCAGAGGGGGACTCACTGAATTTTACAGTATAATACGCAGGAAAGATGGTTTCAAGATGGACACATCTTACAATTTCGGTTTTTCAACAAAATATTTTCTCATTTTTCATACACCATACGAGAACATTTCCAGATTCTATATTAAGTCTTTCTCAATTTTATACATAAGGGGAAACTCCCTCGTAAAAAAAGCATACACTCTCTCCTATACATCTGAGGGTCTGTATATAGAAGCGGGCAGTTTAAACAAAAGACCTGTATTCTATATTTCCTTCTTAAAAAAAATCAGCAAAAATGTGGCCTTCTTTGACATTTATTCTAAGTACACCACACAAAGAATTTATGGAGGACACATTTACTCACGACATTCCGCCGGGAAATTTCTCTCCATTAAAACCTATGCTTCCTATAAACATACTTTCTCCGGCTATTTGCGACTTTCTCTTACATTTCACCTGCGTATTCCAGGAAAACCCCTCTTTTTTAACGCAGGGGTCAAAAAGACCTATTCAAACAATACAAGACTCTACTTTAGCACAGGTAAATACGGGAAAAATTATATTTATTTTTCGTTAATAAAACCCATCGGTTCATCTTCATATCTTTTGAGATACTCACTGGGAGTGCACGGATTCACATTAAGTTATGCACTTTCTGAGGGACAGGAAAAATACATATTTCTTGATGACACAAAAAATGGATATTTTCTTGGTACTCTTGTAAACAGATTTAAAATTGGATACAGGTTCAGCTTTAAAACCATTACAATATCTCTTTATTATATAAGAAATTCAGAAAAAAACTTTTTCCGTACACAAATACGAGGGAGGTTTTCCTATTGAAGGGACTTATAAAAACGCATTTTATTCCCATAAGGATAATCCCGTTTATGGACTCTTCTTTAATCTTTCAGGGTATTACAGAGGATGCAGGAATAGTATCGCTTCTTGCTAGAGGCTACAAAAGACCCAAATCAAGAATAAGAGGGGAAATAGACATATTTTCGGTTTCTTCAGTTCATTTTTTTATAAAAGATACAAGAGAAGTGCATACTATAAGAGATGCACGACTTGTTTATGCTTTTCATGGCTTCATAGAAAACTATGAAAGTGTGAAAAGATGTTCGGACATAGGAAGGATTATAATAAAGATTACCACTCTGGATATTGCAAAATCCATATTCTCTCTCTACAAAGGGTTACTCCGCGTGGCACATGGGAAAAAAAGATGTACAGAAGAGTTATACTATGGAGCAGTTGTTAAAATCCTTCACATTGCTGGGGTATTTCCTCCTGTAACACGTTGCGTAAAATGTGGTTCAACGTCCATACTATACATTAGCCCCGCAGCAGGAGGTCCCCTGTGCGAAAAATGTGCAGTTTCCTATCCAGACAAAAGAAAAGTGGAACAGGGCCTGTTAAAAGAGCTATTTTTCCTCCTGGTAAAAGATTTTGAAAGTATCACATCATTTAAAGTACATGACAAAACAAAAGATATTATTAATATGCTAATGAAGGAGCATCTTTATGAGTACAAAAAAAGTGCTGATTGAAACGGGTAAGATATTAATTACAATTCTTCTTCTCTACCTACTTTTGAAAAAGATAAATCTAAATGAGCTTCTGGAGATATTCTCACATGTAAAATACACATACTTCATACTTGCTGCATTCATGTATCTTACTGGAATATTCATCTCAAGTATGCGATGGAATCTGTTTCTCTCAAGCCTTGGGATAAAAGTATCTTTATCTGCTCTGTTTTCCCACTACCTCAAGTCTCTTTTCCTCGCTAACTTTCTTCCCTCAGGCGGGCTTGATGTTGCAAGACTCATGTTTCTCGGCAAGGAGAGAATTAAAGAAAAACTTTCTTCCACCTTTATGGACAGGGTCTTTGGCTTTCTCGCCATAAATATATACGTATTTCTGGGACTTCTTTACAGTCTCCATGACACTGAAAAATATGCAAAAGTGGTTATCATTGCTCTTTTTCTTCAACTCGTTTTCTTTTTTATGCTTTTTTCAAAAAAAACAGCCTCTTTCTTTCTCCTACTTAAAAAAATGCCCATGGGAGAACATCTTTACCATATTTACGAGTTTTTACACTCTTTCAGAAGCAAAAATATCGTTATTAAAGCCCTTGTCTATTCTTTTTTAATTCAGTTTTCATACTCAATGGATGTTTATTTTATCACTTTATCCATTGGAAAACCAATGGGATTTCTCAGAACTGTTCTTTTTGTGCCCCTTATAAACTTCATAAGCATGATTCCCGTTACTGTGTCAGGTTTTGGTATGCGAGAGGGAGGATTTGTCTTCTTATTTAGTAAATATATTGGCAAAGAGGCTGCAATGGCTACCTCCTTACTTTATTTTATTTCCATATTCTGTGTAAGTATAATAGGTGCTATAATGCTTATTAGATTCCAGAAGAAATGATTATCCTTTTACTTATCTCCATCTGGTTTAAGAACCCAAGAATAAAAGACACGATTTTGTGGGAAAATAGGACCAAAAAAGATACATCTGTATGCAGGAAGACAGATATTATAATAAAAAGCGAGAAATCATTTTACGTACATGGGACCGGAAAAAGTGGCGATATTTTTCAGTCAACAAATATATGGATAACTGGAAAAACCAGGGAAGGATGGAAAATAAACGGTTTTCTTTATGACAACAGGCTCTCGTATTCAAATGATGTTTATACCATCAGTTTAAAGGATGCCAACACTGCCTATCTTACCATAAAAAAAGCAAAGGACTCTTTTCTGCTTGGAAGATATTCCTTATACGGAAATAGACTTGACGGTGGATACTTTGGCCTTTCATATAGCTTTTTTAAATTAAAGGGAGGGGTAGGTATTAAAAGAGGCGAAAAAGGGGTATTTGATACCACAATAACTCCTCCCTATTTTTTGCCCATTAAAATCACACAAAACCAGGTTCCAATAGTGGAAGGAAGCGAAAATGTATTCATAGACGGCAAAACTCTTGATAGGACACAGTACAGAATAGATTATGTACGTGGCATTCTCTACCTTTATATAAAAGACCCGGCACCCCGGCACAAACTTCTCGTAACCTACCAGTATCACACCCCTCACTCTCCCTTGATTGCATACAACATAGAAGGGATACTACATAAGGGATTTATACAAACAGAAGCCGTATTCTATAAAGAGGACCAGCTCAAAAAGGGAATTTTGGATTCAACAGGTGGTATATTTTATCCGGATGGAGGAGGAGATTATGAGAAGCAGGATAGCATTTTTGTGTACGTGGGTAAGGGAAAGGGGCATTACATCGTGTATTTTCTTCTGGATACAATAAACGGCTCTTATGATTATGTAAAAGATGGGGATTATTATGTTTATGTAGGGAAAGGAGCAGGACATTACATCCCGGAAAAAGAAAAACCTTTATCTTTCCTGAGCTATAGAAAGATTTCTCTTAAAACAGGCAGGGACTTTTTTTTAAAAACTTCTTATCTTGCTTCTCAAAAGACTACAAACCAGGACAAAAAAAACGGCAGGGGAATAGAATTTTCCCTGGGAATTGAAAAAAAATTCCTTAAAATTGAAGGTGGAATAAGAAGGACAGATGGGCATATTTTTTTGCCCTCATTTGCTTATTCACAATCTGCTCACTCTTACAAAACAGAACTCTACAATGAAAGATACATGAAACTTTACATTGGCGATAAAAAAAGAAGTCTGTCTCTTCATAGTTCTCTTGATACAATTTTTTACTGGAACACAAACCTGGTTTTAAACAAGCTGAAAGTAGAAGCAAGAGGCCAACAGAAGGTATATGAGGTAACTGTAACATATAACCAGAAGCCCCTTACTATTTCTTTGTATCGTGATAAATCTGGAGAAAAATTCATAGGGTTTGATTTTCACCGAACCCATTTACCTCACTTTACGGGTTTTCTTGCCAAAGACACCACAAACACACAGTATGGATTATTAATTACCCATAGCATCACTAACCAAAAAAGCGATTTAGGAATTGAAATAGGCAAAACCACCCAATTTTTCACATACAATATACA
>JALVLE010000382.1 GCA_027033555.1 Caldifarciminota bacterium
GGACTCAAGGAAGGCGATATAATTGTTAAAATAAACGGTAGAAGGATATTCAACACAGGCGATCTTGAGGATATTACTTATGCACTATTGCCTGGTGAAGTTTTGCGCATAAAATACATAAGAGACGGTAAACCCCATATTACAAAAATTAGGGCCAGAGAAATCAAAATTTCCCCTTATAAAATCTCAAAACTGGATATAGAGGTTACCAGCCTCACACCTGAGCTTGCAGCTTTTCTTGGTTTGAAAAAAACAAGTGGTTTACTGGTTGTCAGTGTATCACCAACAGGATACGGTGCTCAATTTGGTATTGAAAAAAATGACATCCTCTATAGAATAAATAATGAAGAGCTGAAAAAACCTGAACAACTGGAAAATGCTTTAAAAATACGAGGAAGGAAAATTCTTTTCATAGACCGAAAGGGAGAGCTCTTTACCCTTTCCTTTGCGGTGTATTAACATGGACAAGGAGACAAAAGTCGGATTCACTATAATCAGCCTTATTCTGCTCCTTATATTTGGCTACTTATGGCTTACAAACTTTAAGATCCGTCAACGCAGGCATTACTACTTTATAAAATTTAAAGAAGTTGGCTGGATTAAAAAGGGAGACCCGGTAACAATACTTGGAGTGCCTAATGGAAAGGTAGAAGATGTAAAACTTTATCCTGATAGTGTGATGGTCAAAGTCTCAGTAAACGATATTCGCTTAACTGAGGGCACAAAGGCCTTCATAGAATCCCAGGGAATAATCGGGCAAATGCGTATATCAATTAAACTTGGGAAAGGAAAAGTTTTAAAAGACAAAAGTACAATACCCGGTATAAAACGGAAAGACCTTGCAGATATAATAGCTTTTCTGGGAGATGCATCTGACAGTATGATGAAAATAATTCATAATCTTAACGTGGCAACAAAAAAAATGGACACAGCCCTATCATCCATGAAGCAGGACCTACAAAGATTTTTAAACAAAACCGGCGAGGATCTTGACTCACTTGTTGCTCTTTTTTCTTATGAGAAGATAAATCTTGATACAACCCATTTAGTATTCAATAAGCTCCTTTCTGATTATGATTCTGTTGCTATATTGCTTAAACTGAGTAAAGGGAGTCTGATAAAATTCATTCAGGAAGACTCTCTTTACAGGCACATAGACTCAACAACCAAAGAACTTATTAAATTGATACGCGATATTCAGGAACATCCGGAGAAATATATTAAAATCTCTGTATTCTGATGCCAAGGAAAAAACGAACTGTATTCGTCTGCAAAGAATGCGGTTTTGAAAGCACGAGATGGCTTGGTAAATGTCCCTCTTGTGGTGCATGGAATTCTTTTACTGAAAAAGTAATTGAACATAATGCAAATACATGGGTGATAGATACACCCTATACCAACCCCACACCTTTAAAAGACATTCAAAATACAGCACAGCTTAGAACTTCCACAGGCATAATGGAAGTTGATAGGGTGCTTGGAGGGGGCATAACCAGATCGTCCTACATATTACTTGCCGGTGAACCAGGCGTGGGCAAATCCACTTTACTTCTCCAGCTTGCTTCATACCTCTCTCGGCAGGGGAAAGTTCTTTATGTTACAGGAGAAGAATCTCCAGAGCAGATAAAAGCGCGTGCTGATAGGCTTTTGCAAAAGTCTAATAATAACATCTTACTCCTTGCAGAACCCTCATTAGAAGCAATAGAAAAGGCAGTAGAAGATATAAAGCCGGACTTTCTAATTGTGGATTCAATACAAACAATTTATACAAAAGACATTGAACAGCCACCTTCCAGTATCACCCAGATACGGGAATGTGGAGCCCGCCTGCTACGGCTCACAAAAAGCCACAATCTTACAACCATATTAGTAGGGCATATAACAAAAATAGGCGAGATAGCCGGCCCAAAAGTGCTTGAACATATGGTAGATGTTGTTCTTCTTCTGGAGGGTGACAAAAATACAGGCTTCAGAGTGTTAAGAGCTCAGAAAAACCGCTTTGGACCAACTGATGAAGTAGGTCTTTTTGAGATGACCAGCAGGGGACTTGTGGCTGTAGATTACAATCATGCCTTTTTAAACAAAATAAACACACTACCTCCTGGCAGCGCCATTACTCCGATTATTGAAGGAAGTCGTGTTTTTCTTGTTGAGATACAGGCATTATGTACACAAACACCATTTTCTATGCCCATACGCAACGTGAGCGGATATGACATCAAAAGATTACAAATATTGCTTGCTGTTATAGAAAACAGTCTCTCTATTAATTTAAGGGGTATGGACATTTTTCTCAACATAACAGGTGGTTTTAAAATTAAGGACACCTCCACAGATCTTGCTGTAATTGGCGCCCTTTTATCCTCATTCAGAAAAAAACAGCCCTTTTCTGGTATTGCCCTCATTGGAGAAGTGGGACTAACAGGAGAGGTACGGGTGGTGCCCAAGATGCAGAAAAGAATTGAGGAGCTGAGAAGATTTGGTTTTAAAGGTGTAATCTTACCTCATTACGAAATCGGTCATACAAGTGGGATTGATCTACATTTTATTCAAAACATTAAGGAGGTCTATGAGCAATGGTTTTAAGCAGTATGGTTAAAGTGCTATTTATCATATTATTTGTGCTTGCTTCTTTTGAGTTCGCAAAATACAACAACAAACCCACAATCCCCTACGTTATTGTCGCCCTGCTTATAAGCATTGTGGCATTCTCAATTGAACACTTTATAAAAAAGAAAAAATTACGAGACATATTTATAGCTTTCTTGGCTGTTGCCCTGGGATTAACCTTTGGGGTTATTGTGGGTATCATACTCACTCTTATTCCAGCCCTTAAACAGATAGCACCACTTATATACATTGCCTCCATTTTATTTTTCACTTACATTTCTTTTGTGGTGATATTATCAAAAAGAGAAGAACTTTTTGAAGATATTTCCTCGCCCACAAGAAAAAGCAGAGATTCCCACAAAAAAGCACATGTCCACCAGAGACATGTATCTTTAAAAATAGTGGACACAAGTGCTATTATTGATGGACGCATCCTTGAAATCGCTAAAACCGGCTTCCTTGAAGGCACTCTTGTAATACCAAAATTCGTACTAAAAGAGCTGCAAAATATTGCAGATTCAAAAGACCACGATAGAAGAGTAAAAGGTAGACATGGGCTTGAAATAGTAAAGGCTTTAAAAGAATTAAAAAAACCTGAAGTCTGGTTTGTGGATGATGACTACCCCCACATAAAGGAAGTGGACTCAAAGCTAATTGAACTTGCAAAAAGAAAACACGCAAAGCTTATAACCACAGATTATAATCTTCAGGAGCTTGCTGAAATACGCGGTGTTGAAGTACTCAACATAAATCAACTTGCCCTTGCGATAAAACCTCCGCTTGAAGCTGGCGACCATCTTCGCATAAAAATTGTCCGGGAGGGGAAAGAAAAAGGACAGGGAATTGGTTATTTAATAGACGGCACAATGGTTGTAGTTGATGATGCAGCTCAATTTATCGGAAAAGAGGTAGATTGTGTTGTCCACTCTGTAATTCAACAGGACACAGGAAGGATTGTATTTGCAAGATTAAGGGGGAAGGAAAAATGAAATTCTATTACGCAAATGAAAAAGAGATAAAAGAAGGCAAAACTACGGACATATATTTTGTCAGAACAGAGGAGATTTTAAGAAAAAGAAATGTAAAAACCCACGTGGTTGCGGAATTTACTGTGCAATCACTGCCTGATAGCTATGATTTCGCCGTCTTCTCCGGTTTATATGAGGTTCTGAATTTACTGGAAGGCCTACCAGTGAATGTATATGCTTTAAAAGAAGGTACCATTTTTAAGAACATTTCTTACAATGGCATACCTGTACCGGTAATGTACATAGAAGGCATCTATGCAGACTTTGCACGATATGAAACACCGGCTCTGGGACTTATTTGCCAGGCATCAGGAATAGCTACAAAAGCGGCAAGAATTAAAAGAGAAGCCGGGGATTCTATTGTCCTCTCCTTTGGAATAAGAAGAATGCATCCTGCGCTCGCACCGTTTATTGATAGAAATGCTTATATAGGAGGATGTGACGGGGTTTCAAGCATAAAAGGAGCAGAGGTTCTTAACCTGCCTCCCAAAGGAACAATGCCACATGCGCTCATGCTGACCATGGGAGAGGAGAATGCCTGGAAAAGCTACGACGAAATCCTTGATGAATCCATACCGAGAATTGCCCTTGTTGACACGTTTTGCGACGAAAAATTTTCCAGTTTGAAAGCTACAGAGGTTTTCAAAAAACTTGACGCTGTAAGACTTGACACACCTGGCTCAAGAAGGGGAAATTTTGCCAGAATAGTAAGAGAAGTGAGGTGGGAACTTGATATAAGAGGGTTTAATAATGTTGGCATAATAGTGTCCGGTGGACTTGACGAATATAGCATAAAACCTTTAAAAGAGGCTGGTGCCACAGGCTTTGGGGTGGGAACATCCATATCAAATGCACCCACAATAGACTATGCCATGGATATAGTGGAAGTAAACGGCAAACCAGTTGCCAAAAGAGGAAAGTTTTCGGGAAAGAAGAACGTATATAGATGTTCAGAATGCGGCGAGTATATGGTAACATATGAAACCTACCACAATAACCGCTGCCCTGTATGCGGAGGGAGAACAGAGCCTATGATTGTGGAGGTAATGAAAAACGGAGAGAAGCTGCACTATAAAGAAGACAATCCACAAAAAATAAGAGAGTATGTGTTATCTCAACTTAAACTATATATAAAAAGGGATTAAACTATGGATATTCAAGATTTTCCGTTAGTATCAAACTTTATGAGAAAAGTGCCACCGGTTTTACCATCCTTTACTCTTAAAGAAGTAGCAAAACATATGGAACATTACAAAACACCCATTGTAGGCGTTACCGAAAAAGATACAGGTAAAATTATAGGGGCAATAGATCTCACTACGCTTATAAAGCCATTTATACCTGAATTTATTGACTTTCTGGATGATTTCAACTTTGTCAGCAACTTTGGGGCCCTTGAACACAAAATATTTTCAGGTGAGATGCACAGATTATTTGTAGCTATGGATATAATGCTTAAGGAATACCCATGGATCTCTGAAAGTGATTCTGTAGCAAAAGCTCTATTTTCAATATACAAAAGCAGAATTACCGGCCTAATAGTCAAATCAAATGAGATTTACAAAGGTATTATCACAAGATTTGATCTTTTGAGATTCCTGTATGACACTGACGATTAGCTTTATCCTCATTGCTTATATTTTAATCGCTCTGGAAAAATGGCATAGAACCACCATAGTTTTCTTTTTTGCCACATTAACTGTTGTCACTGGTCTTATTACACCAGATGAGGCATGGACAGCAATAGATTATAACACAATTGGTCTTTTGCTTGGTATGATGATAATTGTCAACATTATGAAACAGACGGGAATTTTTCGTTATCTTGCACTTTATTCGGTTAAATTATCCAGGGGAAGTGTATTTAAGTTATTCTTCACTATAGCCGCTATTACATGGCTCGCCTCAGCCTTCCTGGATAACGTTACCACCGTTATGCTTATAACCCCTATTTCCATTTTTATCGCAGAAATGATAGGGATATCCCCATTTCCCTTTTTTATAGGAGAGATAATAGCATCAAACATGGGAGGCACCGCAACACTTATTGGAGACCCGCCAAATGTCATGATAGGAAGTGCAGCTCACCTATCCTTTTTTGATTTTCTTACCCATCTTACACCTATTGCCCTATTGGTGTATTTGGTTTTTATTTTGTATTTCAAAATATTCGTTGGTCCCCAATACAACCTGCATAAAAAATTCAATGCACAGAGCCTTAATATCCAACCTGAAAAAGCAATAAAAGATTACAAATTACTCAAGAAATCTCTTTTTGTGTTTTTACTTGTGATAATAGGTTTTATGCTTCATCATGTTTTAAATTTTGAACCTTCCATTATAGCCCTTACAGGAGCGGCCTTTTTATTAATCATCACCAAACATGACCCTGAAGAGGTATTAAAAGATGTAGAATGGGCTACTTTGATATTCCTTACAGGGTTTTTTATTTTAGTAGGCAGTCTTGAAAAGTACGGGGTGATACATCTTATAGCAACTTTAATCGTGTCCATTACCAATAACGTGAAATTCCTTGCGCTCATTGTACTTATCGTATCCGCTATTATTTCTGCCCTACTTGATAATATCCCCTTCGTAGCAGCTATGATACCTGTAATAGCCTCTATAAACCAAACCTTAGGCATTACTTCAAATACCTTGTGGTGGGCCCTCGCGCTGGGAAGCTGCCTTGGTGGTAATGGCACGCTTGTTGGCGCATCAGCCAATATTGTAGTTGCAGGCATTTCGTCACGCTCCAGTACCCCTTTAACCTTCAAAAATTATCTAAAGCATGGAGCTTTGGCCACTTTAATCTCAATCTTGTTGTCCGGAATTTATATTATTTTATTTCTTTAATTCAGAGTACAGATGTTTTGTACCCAGGAAACTTTTGAGTCTGGGCCCAACAAAATAGATAAGAAACATGATGTAAAACACCTGCAATACCGGCTTAAAAGATAAAGCAAAAACAGTGAGTGGACTGAATGCAGTGGCAGCTACACTCAGAGAAATAGCCTGTGAACTCGCCACGGCTCCCAAAATCATAATCATTCCTTCCTCGTACTTGAAACCGAGGGCTTTAGCAAATACTATAGAAAGGAAAGTTTGTATGAGATAATATAGCGTAAGTCCAGCAAAAATAAGGAGGAAAATCACTGGTTGTCTAAGTACAAGTCTTGATACCTTTGCTACTGAAAAGAACACTATAATCAAGATTCCTATCGCTGACATCCCTGGGAAAATCTTTTTCAATTCCAGAAAATAGCTTTTGCCCTTTCTCTTAATAATGATATGCCTTGTAAGCATACCAAGAATGAGTGGGATAACTCTATAGGAAAAAAGCAATAAAGCCACAGTTTTCATTTCAAATTTTACAAATACACCACCGTTTAACTTCATAAGAAACGGCGATACAACAGGGACAAGCAAAAGTCCTATAACTGCAATGACAAGTGCATCTTAAACGCTTGCATCTGCAATCCCCAACCAGCCAATAAGCATGTTGGAACAGGGTATGGCTCCTACCATAACCATAGCAAATGCTACATCCAAATATAAGCGAAGAATAGATCTTGAAATAAGAAATGCTGTAAATGAGGCGACAAAATATGCAAAAACGAGTGTAGCAATAATAAGCCTGAAATTCTTACTGGCTTTTTTTCACTTTCTCT
>JALVLE010000383.1 GCA_027033555.1 Caldifarciminota bacterium
ACAACATAGTGGGAGCAGTTGGAGCATTTGGACAGGGTATGGGCGATGTGGATATTACATTTGTTTTCAAGACAGGTAAAACCTGGTTTGAGGTTCCAAAAACAGTTAAAATAAAACTCAAAGGGACATTTGAGTATCCAACAACTGCAAAAGACCTTACCCTTTATATATTAAAGCATATAAAAACGGATTTTGCACTCGGTAGAGCCATTGAATTTTACGGAGAAGCAGCAGAAAGTCTCCCACTTTATGGTAGAATTACTCTCCTCTCAATGGTGACTGAGATGGGCGGGATAATTGGCTATATCCCCTTTACGGAGAAGACTGTAGAGGAAATTAAAGCCTTTACTGGAAGAAGTGATTTTTCTATCACATACGCTGACCCTGATGCTGAGTATGAGAAAGAAATAGAAATAGACGTCTCAGGGCTTGGAAGTCAGGTCGCGGCTCCTCCCCATCCACACAATGTATATGACGTTCAAGATTTAAAGGATATTAAGGTTGATATGATTTACATAGGTTCCTGTACCAATGGGAGAGAAGAGGACATTGAGAGCGCATGGAAAATACTAAAGGGTAAAAAAATTAAAGAAGGGGTAATCCTGTCAATTACGCCGGCGACAAGACGGGCTTACAAAAACCTTATGGATAAAGGCATTTTACAGGAACTCTTTGATATGGGTGCTATCATTACCAATCCATCCTGTGCAGGCTGTGCACAGGGGCATCCAGGCATGACCGGTGAGGGTGAGGTTTCCCTCAATACATCAAACAGAAACTTCCCCGGCAAGCAAGGAAAAGGGGAAACCTATCTCGTAAGCCCAGAAGTTGCAGCTGCATCAGCAATAACAGGTAGAATAACGGATCCACGGGAGGTTTTATGATGAAGATAAAAGGCAGAGTTTTTATTCTTAGAGACAAAGACGGGAACCTTATAAAGGATATAGACACAGACCAGATATATCATAACATGTACCTTCACATTACAGACATAAAAGAGATGGGAAAATACTGTCTTGGCAATCTTGAGGGTTATGAGAACTATCCTGAACTTGCAGAAAAAAACGATATCATAATCGCAGGACACAACTTCGGTGCAGGCTCTTCAAGGCAGCATGCTGTGGATTGCTTTCGCGCACTTGGCACAGGGTGCATAATTGCTCCTTCCTTTGGAGCTATATTCAAGAGAAATGCTATAAATTCTGCTTTTCCTATTTTAGAGTGTCCTGATATAGAAAAGTATATAAAAGAAGGCATGCTTTCCCACGGCGAGGTGGTAGAACTTGATTTTGATAATGGGAAGCTTATTAAAGAGAATGGCGAAGTAATCCTTTGTAAAAAACCCTCCCGCGTACAGCTGGATATTTTGTATGCTGGTGGGCTTTTTGAGTACGCGAAAAAACTTGCAGGGGCATGAAGGATTGTATAGACCTTGCCCTTTCTTTCATCAGGGAGCTTGGAGGTGAGCGTGTGGCGGGCACGTCTCACGAAGAGAGGGCAAGGTCTATTTTTAAAAAATATTTTCGCGAAATAGGAGTAGAGTACAGGGAAGACCCTTTTGAGCTTTACATTTCAGATGGGTTAGAAGGCTATCTGGAAATAGATAATAAAAAAATTGACATAAGACCTTTTGGTCTCTCTGTGCCTTACGATATAGAGGGAGAGCTTGTCTATTTTGACCATCCAGAAGAAGCCCTTGCTTTAAATGTGTATCTTCAAAATAAAATTTGCCTTTTTGCCTTAAGACCTTCTTATGAAGATATTTTGAAAATCAAGAAACGGGGCTGTAAGGGTTTTCTTTTACCCGCTCCACCATACAGGGACCTTTTATCACTTCATCTCCAACAAAAAGCAATAAAAGATAATGCAATTATCCCTGCCGCTTCAATAAAGTATGAGGATGCTGTATTTCTCCTTGACCATACAGGAAAGAAGGCAAAATTAAAAGGTTTTGGGAATACATTTAAAACACGCGCCTTTAATCTTGAAGTTATGTTAAAAGGTAAAAGTGTAACCTCTGAAGAGGTATTAATAACAGGCCATTATGACACGGTTCCCTTTTCCCCGGGCTTTTCAGATAATGGTGCAGGTGTTGCTACAATGATTGCACTCTTAAAACACTTTTACGGGCGCCCTTTAAAAAGGAACCTGAGGTTTGTCTTCTTTTCTGGAGAAGAATGGGGATTGTGCGGCTCTTTTACATACGCAGAGAAAAGAAAAGATGACCTTAAAAACATTGTTTGCGGGGTGAATCTGGATGTGGGAGGAGCTCCTGTTGGACATGTGATGGCCAGGATAACAGGAGATGAAAAAATCAAAAGTGTTGTAGAAGGATACTGGAAAGAGAGCGGAATACATGTTGAAGTAAAGAAAGGTATCTATTCAAGTGATAGTGTGCCCTTTGCAAAAGAGGGTGTACCTTTTGTCAACCTCGCAAGAGTAGGTGGGCTTGCTTCTTTTAATATCCACACCAAAAATGACAGAGGATTTTATTT
>JALVLE010000384.1 GCA_027033555.1 Caldifarciminota bacterium
CACTGTTGGTCCCAGTTCTCATTTCTGCAATCGGGGTTGTGGAGCTTGCCCGTATAAACAGCATGTATTTTGAAAGGCAGTTTGTTTTTCTCATTATGGCAATTATTATGTACTTTGTTGTAAGAAGGATTAGCCTGAAAAAAATCGTTCATCACTATTTGCTTTTTTATGTGCCCGGTGTTTTTCTTCTCCTTTTACCTCTTTTTCTGGCACATGGCCATGTTAAAAGATGGATAAATCTTGGCGGTTTTTCCTTTCAACCTTCAGAGGTGGCAAAGATATTTTTTATACTCTTTCTGGCTTCATTTTTCAATAAAAGAGAGAACCGGACAACTCAGGGTTTTATCAAAGGCCTTATCCTTTCCGGAGTGTATTTTGTGCTTGTGTTCATAGAACCCGATTTTGCCACTGCTACCACATATATTTTTATTTTTGGCCTGGTAAGTTATATGGTGGGGATAGATTTCAGCGTTTTACTTTTATTTGCACTTGCTCCTCTTGCTGCCATGTTTTCTTTCTCATGGATTCTATATCTTGCACTGATAATACTTCTTACCGTTTATCTCTTCCTGATAGAAAGAAAGAGGTTCTTTTTTGCCATTTCAATGTACACAATAGTCTTTTCCTTTGGGCTTTTCACCCCTTATCTCTGGAACAGGGTTTTAAAACCCTATCAGAGGCAGAGGGTTATAAGTTTCCTTGACCCGGAGAAACACAGAGATACATCTGGCTGGCAGGTTTATCAGGGAAAGATAGCCCTTGGTGCTGCAGGTTTCTGGGGCCGTTTTGGCGAGAGTTTCAATCAGAAAAATTTAAAATTCCTTCCTGCCCCTCATACAGATTTCATTTTTTCAAGTATAGGGGAGGATGTGGGTTTTCTTGGATTACTCTTATTATTCATTCTTTACAGTTTTCTGCTTTTTTATTTTTATGAGGTGATAAAAAAATCAAAAAAGAACTATATAAAAATAACTGCAGCAGGTGCTCTTGCTTTCTTTGTTTATCATATAATCTTTAACATAGCTTCAAATCTTGGACTTTTCCCCGTGGCTGGAATCCCTCTTGCTTTTCTTTCCTATGGTGGGACGCACCTACTCACAGAATATACCCTTTTAGGAATAGTGGATGGGATGTATGAAAGGGGAGAATGAAGTACTTGTGATAATAGGGCAGACAGCTTCAGGCAAGAAAAAAATTGCAGAAAGCATTCTTGCCCTGTATCCTGATGTTATATTTATCTCTGCAGATTCAAGGAAAATCTACAGGCATATGGATATAGGAACAGATAAACCAAAAGGGAAGTTGAGGGAACATTACTTCTTAATTGACATTAAACACCCGTGTGAACAGTATTCAGCAGAGGAGTTCAGAAAAGATGCGGAAAAGGTTATAAAAATGGCATATGAAAAAAAGAGGATCCCTGTTGTAATTGGGGGAACGCCCCTCTATCTGCTCGCTCTCTTTCAGGGCTTTTTTGAGCATAAAAAAGATGAAAATGTGAGGAAATGGCTGGAAGAACGCCTTATTAAAGAGGGAGTTGCAGCCCTTTACAGGGAGCTTTTGGAGATAGACCCTGATAGGGCCAGAAAGCTGAATCCCAATGATGCCTACAGGATAAAAAGGGCTCTTGAAGTGTACTATACAACAGGTCTGCCTATGTCCAGGCTGATGAAAAAAAGAAAACCGCCACTGTTTTCTCCTTTCTATGTGGGGATAAAGTGGGAGAGAAAATCTCTTTACGAAAGAATAAATAAGAGAGTGGATAAAATGATAGAAGAAGGACTCATAGATGAAGTAAAAAGTTTATTCTCCATGGGCATAAAGGAGGATTGTCCGGGTATGAAGACTATTGGCTACAGGGAAATAATTGATTATCTGAAAGGCAGAATATCACTGGAGGAAGCTGTAAGGAGGATAAAGAAGAATACCCGTGTGTATGCAAGAAGGCAGGAGTATTTTTTCAGACATTTTGAAAATGTCAGGTGGGTTAATATTGAAGAGTTTAATAAAGATACAGTTATCAAAGAGATAGATAGGATTCTTCTAAGGATACTTAAAGAATTTTCAAAAGGGTAATTTCAAAGATCAATGTGTGACCTGCAAGTGGGTGATTTGCGTCTATCACTATGAAATCGTCTCCTACCTGAGTGACCTTAACTGGAATCGGGTCAATTCCTTCTTGTGAGAGTTTTAAAGTCATTCCTTCTTTTACTTTAAGGCCAGAGGGGAGCACGTCTTTTGAGACCTTCACAATGTAGTCCTCTCTTCTTTGGCCAAATGCTTTATTGGGTTTTACCACAATTACCTTTTTCTCCCCTTCTTTCATCCCTATAACCGCCTCTTCAAGTCCAGCGATAACCTCCTCATTTCCTATGGTAAACTCCAGGGGATTTTGTCCGACTGTGGTGTCAAATATTGTACCATCCTCAAGTTTTCCTATATATTGCACCACCACCCTGTCGCCCTTTTTTGCAGTTCTCATAATGCCTCCGTAT
>JALVLE010000385.1 GCA_027033555.1 Caldifarciminota bacterium
GGGTTAGGAGGATATTCAAGTGGAATAAAAATAAAGGAATTTTTGTTAAAATTAGAACTAAAGAATGACTTTTTTCGTTGTTTTCCCAAATGCGGCCTCTAAGGCCTCAATTATCTCCTTATCAAATTTAATGCCTTTCACCCTTTTTAATTCCCTTAATACCTGCTCCGCTGATTTTGGACTTTTATAGAACCTGTTAGTTGTAGTCGCGGCTTCAAAAATATCCGCCACACCTATTATCTGCGAAAGGGGAGGAAGATTTCTTTTGCCATAGGGATAACCACTTCCATCATTCCTTTCATGGTGTTCCTCTACATATCTTCCGTATTCACCAAGACCAATTCGCTCCATTATCTCTCTCCCAAACACAGGATGATATTTGATACACAGCCACTCCATTTCATCAAGCCGGGAGGGTTTGTTCAACACATACCAGGGAACATACAATTTGCCTATATCATGTAAAAGCCCTGCCATATACACATTTTCTCCATATATTTCTACACCTGTGATGCGACTGTACTCAGCGGCAATTTTCAAAGAAAGCTCTGCAACTTTTGTAGAGTGATCAATTCCGAGATACCAATCCTTTGCAAACAGAATTCCTAGTATTGTGTTTAAAATCTCTTCTCCTTCTTTTGAATAGATACTGAATTCCCTCCCACTACTCTCAAGAAGAAATATGGCAAAATCAATAGTCTCTTTAGTCATGATCTCGTCACCGGTTTCTATTGCGTCATGTATAGCCTCTTTTATATGAGCAATTGTCTCTTTATAGTCTCCAAGAGACCAGTAATACAGGGTTTTGAAGAATGAAAGAATAGGAGAAAATCTGGAGAACCATTTTTCATGTTTATAATTTTCAATCCATTTATCCATGAGTTTTTTGGCCTTTTTCGGATCTTTTGCAACTATATAAAACTGTATCCAAAATGCTTCTATCAAAGCCTGTACGTACATTTTATTCCCGTATTTTTCATATAATTCAGTCAACATCCTGTCTGCCATAGCAAGATAATATTCGGCTTCGTCCTTTTCGTATAAGGAGAGCTTGTAAAGCACATCCACCATGTTAAGAGAAAAACGCCAATCAAATGTTGCATAATCCTGATATCCCATAATAGGAAGAAGCTCTGCATCTATCTCATCCATCAGGTTTTTAAGAAGTATATAATCACTTAACGCTTTCTCATACTCATGAAGATGAACATGCTCAGCATAAGCCTTTTCAGAGAGGAAAAAGGGATAGTATTTGGTACCCTTGCTATCTTTAATAATTCCCAGTAGTTCCATGTATATGTCGGGGATAAAAACTGCAGAGAAAAGAACGGCTACACCTCTATGGAACATCCCGAAATACATATCCATCTTACCATCTTTTAAATAGAGTTTAGACTCGCTAAACAACATTTCAGCTGCTTCTACATAATTTCCGTTGGAAACAAGGTTTTTTTCAATTACCTCAATAAATTTTACAGGCTCCCTATCAAGCCTGCGAAAATACTCCAGAAAAAGGTCTAATTTTTCAGTATATTCCTGTAATGTTTCTATGCTTTGCCTTGCAACCTTACCAGCGCGCTTAAAAAAATCCAGATAATCCCTCACAATCTTTTCATTCATCAGGCAATCTGAAATCCAACGTGTTTTGCAGAAATCTTTTCCACTGAAGAAGAGCTACTTCTCTGGCTTTAGCCCGAATTTCCTCTTCGTCTATATTTACAAATTCTCCATCCATGATAACCGGTTTTCCGTTTACTATTACAAACTCTGCCTGTTTTTCGGGCAGATCAAAAAAGATATGAGAAAATATGTTATCATCTCTTAGAGGCGTAAAGGGAATGTATTTAAATCCCACAACATCTCCATCAAAACCTTCTTTTATTCTTCCCAGTTTTGCAGAAAAGAACCCGGATGCAGCCTCATAATTATTTTTCAAAATCTCAGGGAATACCTCATATCCATTGATACCCTTTGCCGTGGCGTTCAAAACACCATTTCTATACTGGGTAAGAACCGAATGAGAAAAACCATCTGTGCCAAGCAAAATCTTCACCTTTTTATCCAACATTCCTCGCAAATTAAAATACCCTACATTATTGTTCATGTTTGACTCAGGGTTATGCAGAACGTAAGAGTTACGTTCTTTGAGTAGCTCAATTTCATCTTCATCAACCCATATAACGTGTGCAAGTAAAGCATTTTCAAGCAGCTGGTTTTTTTCCAAACGCATAACAGGAGGAATCCCGTATCTTGCAATTACATAATCCCTGTCAAACCTGTCCTCAGATACATGAATGTGAACTGGCCTTTTATATTTTTTCACAACTTCACGGGCCATAGTGATAATTTCATCTGAAAGAGTGAAGTTTGCATGTAGTCCAACAACACCTTTCACCAGATGTGTCTCATCCTCTGCAATGAACCTCTCATTTTCTTTTATGCTTTTTATAGCACGTTCATGTCCCAATCTTGAGGAAGCCTCAAAGCATACAAGAGCTCTTATACCTATCTTTTCAAAAGCGTCCTTTAACAGGGAAAGACTACCCTCTATATATGAAAAACTGGCATGATGATCAAAAATGGTGGTTACTCCCTTTCTCAAAGACTCTATAGCTCCAATAAGGGCAGAATAGTAAATACTGTCTTCATCCAACGAGGCATCCCATCTCCACCAGAAGTACGCAAGGTTTTCATAAAAATTTCTTATTTTTGCATTAAAGGGAACTCCTCGCGCAAGTGTGCTGTAAGTATGATGATGCGCATTAACAAGCCCGGGCATAAAGAAATACCCTTTTCCATTGATTACTATATCCGCTCTGGCATGGTTGGCAAACGTAATTTTGCCATCTACAATAGAGAAAGATCCATGTTGGACCTTCTCTCCATCAAAATATGTGGTATTTTCTATCCTTATCACACTCATGTTCTCTATTATACCATAAATGAAGGGGTTTTGCAAAAGAATCTTTCAAAAACAAGGGGTATATTGTAACTGCCTCCTCTGAAAAACCTACCATTAAACAGCATGTTAAGGGAATTTCTAAGTCCCCAAAAAATTACCACATAATTTATTAAGCATCAATACATTACAGGTCTCAAGTCGAAAAACTGGACACATTTTCCCCTTCCAACTGTGTATAGGTTTGTTCATTAAATACGTAAGTATTTTAAATACAACATTTTACAATCTCAGCAGATTCTTTCTTGACAAATCGCCAGGCAGGGTTTATAAAATAAAAAAACACACGAGGTGAGAGTATGAAAAAACTCTTGATGTCATTCATAAAAAATGAGAAAGGTGCAACTGCTGTTGAGTATGCAATGATAGTTGGTCTAATAGCTCTTGTATCTTTCAGTGCTTTCACAAGATTGGGTGCAGAGGTACAAAGAATTATCGGTGCAATGTACATAAAATTATTTGATGTGCATGGCTAATCCAGTTAACTGTTAATAAGCCGATTTAATAAACTCAAAATCAGAAATTTTAAAAATTTAGTGGTATTATTTTAGGTTTGTTTTGCTATAAAATAATCCATCGTGAGCCATTGTTGGTTTGAGGTCAAGCTTTTGTCCATTCGTTGTATTCTTTAAACGGATAAGTTTAACTGGCTGGTTGTGTGTGTAAAATTAAGAAGGCCCCGCAAAAGCGGGGCCTTTTGTTTGGCCTGCTGTCCCTTATAATTTTTTACTTCCCGCCAATCTGGTGAATTGTAAGTGACAGACTAGGGTCAAAGGAATAAATCTTCTCATCACCCAGCCAGTACTCATCCGCACCATCTATATTCACGGTGTAAACCTGTGGCTCAAAGTCCATTACAAGCATTCCACCTGCAGAGAGACCAAATCTTGAATTCTTCTTCACAACGACGCTGAATGTATCTTCCCATATTGTGTTGTACTGTACCTGAGTGTACAGACCGAGCTTGATGGTATCCATATCCTCAAGAGGCGTTGCTGCGAGGTTCAGATACCCTGCACCACCGACTCTTCCCTGCCAGCCGATTCCGTACCCTGCAACAAGCGTTATAAAGATGTGCCAATCAAGGAGTCCACCTCCATCTTTTCTCTTACCATGTATGTTCCCTTTGCATTTAAGATCATATACAGCATCTGGGATATTGCTTACACCAAGCTGCCTCAGGAGGTTGAAGAGGTCATTACAATTAAAAGTATAATCAAACTCCTTGCGCAGAACTTTGGCTGCCTCAACCTCATCCTTGTACCTGTTGTAATAGACATTCATCACTCTCGCACCCACCTCAGGGCTTATAGTTACAAACCCATGGGCCGCAGCTTCAGGCCCTGTATAAAATGCAACCCTGGGTTGCGTAGATTCTGGTTCTGTGGGTGTCTCGGTTTTACTACACCCTGCTACTATCAGGCCACCAATTATCAGCAGGCCCATTAACTTTTTCATAATACACCTCCTTTTTCTCGTAATAAATTATAGTAGCGTGGAAGTGATTTGTCAAGAGGGCATTTACAGGCTAAAACTGAGAAGGATATTTTTTACTTAACTACTTGTTAATTAAGAATTTATACAATAAGGTTGTGTATATCACCACTTTGGGCAATACCGCAAAACAGGATAAAAAGTGTTCAAAATTTCGACAAGGGAAGTTTGGGAAAATAAAAAAAGCGGGAGACGGGACTCGAACCCGCGACACCCAGCTTGGAAGGCTGGAACTCTACCAAACTGAGTTACTCCCGCTTGTAATGGTGGAGGGGGCAGGATTCGAACCTGCGAAGGCTGAGCCACCAGATTTACAGTCTGGCCCCTTTGGCCGCTTGGGTACCCCTCCATGTACCCAGCTGGCGGAGGGATTTGAACCCCCGACCTGGTGATTACAAATCACCTGCTCTGCCGACTGAGCTACGCCAGCATTTGTGTGTATAATTAATTTATAATAAATTCCACGTTCAGTCAAGAAAAACCGAGTGCTTTACACTCTCCGATAAGAAGAGGGTTCTGGGTTCTTGTACAAAAAAACCTCGCTTCCTCAATAAGAGATGGGTCATTGCTGTTGGAGATGGCGATAAGCACATTTCTCAGAATTGTGTAATACCCTGCTCTCTTTACTGGAGTGGTACTGAATTTTTTGTTGAATTGATTTTCGTCCATTTTAATTAACTCTGAGAGTGGGATGCCTGCAAGGTCATCCCTTGCCCCCTCCCCAAAAAACGGCTCTATCGTCACAGTCTTTTTATTATAGGGACACACTATAGCACACTCATCACATCCAAAAATTCTGTTTCCAAACAAACGTGCAAGAGAAGGCTCAATTACCTCCTTTTTATTTTCAATTGTGTGATAAGAAATGCATCTTGTAAGATCAATGCTATACGGAGACAGAGCACCAGTTGGGCAGGCCTGAATACAAAGTTTGCATTCGCCACACGCCCTGTTTAGTGGAATATCAGGCTCAAATTCTATGTTCGTAAAAATTTCACCTAAAAATACAGCTCCCCCAATCTGGGGATTTATAAGGAAATTGTTTTTTCCAATAAAACCAAGTCCAGCCTTATATGCAAAATATCTCTCAAGAACTGGGGCAGTATCAACAAAAATCCGGAATTTTGCATCTTTTACATTGTTATTTATGAACCTTTTGACCTCTCTTAACTTTTTTTTAATAACTTTATGGTAATCTCTTCGCAGCGCATAGGAGGATATAAATGCCCGTTTTTTTTTCACGTGCATTCCAAAAAGGTGATCTTTATACGAGACTCCAAACACAATTATGCTTTTTACATCCTCAAGTAAATACGCTGGATTAAACCGTGCACGAATACGCTGTTTATCTTCCAGATACCAGAGGCCTGCGTGTTTGTTTTCTCTTATCCAGCGCAGGTATCTTTCTTTAATTTTCTCCTCAACTTGAGGATCTGTAAACCCAACAAGATGAAACCCTATTGAATAAGAAAACTCTTTTATTGAACTTTTAAGATTCAGCGGAGCCCTCAACTTTGAAATTTAATTTTTTGATACCTTTTGCGTGGCCGGTTTTCTCATCTACCTCTATTACAACAGCGTTTAAGCCAGGTCCTCTTTCCTCGGGTTTAAATCTTACCGGAATCCTCTCCACCATTTTTTTTATATAAAGCTCTCTTTTCACTCCGATAACCCCATCCAATCCCCCAGTCATTCCTACATCCGTAATGTAAGCAGTGTGCTCTTCTATTCTTTCGTCATTTGTCTGCACATGGGTATGAGTACCAATTATTGCAGAAAAAACACCCTTAAACATGTAAAAATAAGTGAGTTTTTCAGCTGTAGCTTCTGCATGAAAATCCACAATCTTAATGGGTACATTTTCAAAATATTTTAATACATCAAAGGTTGCGTAAAAAGGAGATTCATACGGACCCATAAACACCTGCCCCAAAAGGTTTAATATCGCTATCCTGACACCCTTTTTTTCATATATATGCCACCCCCTGCCATAAAGCTCCCTGGCCATATTAAGAGGTACCAGGACCCTGCTACACTCTTTTATAAACTCTATTCCTTCGCTTCTATGATATGAATGGTTTCCACCTGTCAATACATCAACTCCCGCACGAAACATTTCTTTAGCTGTCTTCTCCGTGATTCCAGCTCCATTTGCGAGATTTTCTCCATTGGCTAAAACAAAGTCTACACGCTCTTTAATGATTAAGCCGGGTAGAAGGTCTTTTACCACCTTTCTCCCCGGCTTTCCAAATATGTCTCCAATAAAGAGTATCCTCACTTTGCGTATTCTACCGCCCTTGTCTCTCTTATAACCGTAACTTTAATTTGTCCGGGGTACTCAAGATTTTCTTCTATTTGCTCGGCTATTTTCCTTGCAAGGTCAAAGGCTTCAATGTCATTTACTTTATCGGCCTCAACCATTACTCTTATTTCTCTTCCTGCCTGTAACGCATATGCTTTCTCAACCCCTGGGAAACTATGTGCTATCTCCTCAAGAGTTTCTATCCTTTTTATGTAAGCCTCCACACTTTCACGCCTGGCACCTGGCCTTGCGCCGGATATAGCATCAGCAGTTGCCACTAAAATAGCTATAACAGAACGTGGGTCCTCGTCTCCATGATGAGCTGCAATTGAGTTTACAACAAGATCGTTTTCACCATATTTTTTTGCTATTTGTGCCCCTATCACTGCATGGGGCCCCTCATAATCAGGCTCCGCAACTTTACCAATATCATGCAAAAGACCTGCCCTCTTTGCAAATTCAACAGGGAGATTGAGTTCTCCAGCCATTACACCAGCAATATATGCCACCTCTTTAGAATGCTGTAACAGATTCTGAC
>JALVLE010000386.1 GCA_027033555.1 Caldifarciminota bacterium
GGGAGCATAATATACTATCTGAGAATGCATATCAGTTATTTGAGAGGCTCCTGGACATTGAGGACAGGGAGGTGAGAGAGATAATGGTCCCTCGCGTGGATATAGTATTCATAGAGGAAGAACAGACATTGAAAGAGGCTGCAGAATTATATAAAAAATACGGGTATTCCAAAATACCAGTGGTTACAAGCCACGGGGATACGTATAAGGGAATATTTTATATTGAAGAGCTTATAAGATACCTTGATGAGCTTGATACTAAAAAAGTAAAAGAACTCACAAAGCCTCCCCACTTTGTACCTGAGTCCAAAAACGTGATAGATACCTTAAAAGAATTTCAAAAAGAGCGTGTATCTATAGGCCTTGTTGTTGACGAGTTTGGGAGCGTAGTAGGTCTTGTAACCCTTGAGGATCTGCTTGAGGAGATTGTGGGCGAAATATATGAGGAGTTTGATAGGGAGGAGGTGCTATTTGAAGAACAGCCGGATGGTTCCATTGTTTTCAATGCCAAGATTGAGTTGGAACAGGCTTCCCGCATTCTTATGGAAAAAGGTTACATTGATGAACCTTTAAAAGGAGAGGATGTCTCAACCCTTGCGGGGTTTATTATGGAAACCTATGAAAAATTGCCAGAAAAAGGAGAGAAGTTTCATTACAAGAACCTTGTTTTTGAAATAACTGATGCAACCCGTCAGAGGCTTAAAACCATTAAAGTTTCAAGGAGAGGAAAAGGATGAAGAGGTTCAGGGTGAAGCTGGAGATTAGGTTGAAAGATGGAATTCTGGATGCCGAAGGTATGGCTATTGAAAAGGCAATAAGAAAGTTTGGAGTAGAGGCAGAAAATACAAGAAAAGGTAAGATAATAGAATTTACCACTACTGGAAAGAGCGAGGAGGAAGTGATTGAGAAAGTAAAAAGGCTGACACATGAGTTGCTTATAAATCCCCTTACAGAAGAATATACACTGGAGGTAAAAGGTGAAGAGGCCTAAAGCCGGTGTAATTGTCCTGCCTGGAACCAATTGTGATATGGATACGCTCCATGTATTGAATCTTGTAGGTTTTGACGCAGAAGCAGTATGGTATGAGGAGAAGGACCTTTCAAAGTACAGTTTTGTAGTTATACCCGGAGGATTTTCTTATGGTGATTATTTAAGACCCGGTGGAATAGCGCATCTTGCTCCAGCGATCTTATCATTGAAAGACTACGTGGAAAAAGAACAGGGATTTGTTATGGGAATCTGCAATGGGTTTCAGATTCTAACAGAACTTGGAATTCTTCATGGCGCTCTTCTTCGTAATATAAACCTCCGATTTCTGTGTATGGATCAGAGAATAGAGATTGTAAGAAATGATACTCCTTTTACCAGTGAGTTCAAAAAAGGAGAGGAGGTTGTTGTTCCTATAGCTCATTTTGATGGGAGATATTATATACCGGAAGATAAAAAATCACTGGTGGAACCTCTCATTACGTTGAAATATATTGAAAATCCAAATGGTTCATTAATGGATGTGGCTGGAATCGTAAATGAGAAAAACAATGTGCTTGGACTTATGCCGCATCCTGAAAGAAATAGTGAAAAAATCATTGGAGACGGTAATGCTATCAGATTTTTTGTATCTGTGTACAATGAGGTGAGGCCGCATGCTTAAGAAAGAAGAAATAGCCTTAATAAGGGAAAGGCTGGGGAGAGACCCCAATAAGGTGGAACTTGCTGTATTTGATGTAGCATGGTCAGAGCATTGTAGCTATAAAAGTTCGCGGAGGTTTTTAAGACATTTTAAAGATACAAAAAATGACAGAATACTGAGTGGTGTAGGAGAAAATGCGGGTGTTGTAAGGATAAATGATGAGCTTGCTCTATCTTTTAAAATTGAAAGCCACAATCATCCTTCACATATTGATCCTTTTAATGGAGCTGCAACAGGAGTGGGAGGCATCGTACGGGACATTCTTGCTATGGGAACAAGACCGGTTGCTCTCCTGGATTCTTTACGATTTGGAAACCCTGAAAATGAGCATACGAAAAGGATTTTTGAAGGTGTTGTTGCGGGGATTTCCTCTTATGGAAATTCCATAGGCGTTCCCACTGTATCAGGCGAAGTGATTTTTGACGAAGCTTATGTGGATAACACTCTGGTTAATGTGGCATGTCTTGGTATTGGAAAGATAGAGCATTTAAAATCCGCTGTTGCAGGAAAGCCCGGGAATCTTGTAATTCTTGCAGGGGCAGCCACAGGTAGAGACGGGATTGGGGGAGCCTCATTTGCATCAGAAACCTTTAAGGATGGAGAGGATAAGAGGAGTTCTGTCCAGATAGGGGATCCATTTATGGAGAAATTACTCATTGAGGCCACAATGGAATTATTAGATCTGGATGGACTTGTAGGTATGCAGGATCTTGGTGCAGGTGGACTCTCCACGACGCTTCCTGAAATGGCCTTTAAGAGTGGTGTGGGCATTGAGGTGGACTTGTCAAAAGTAC
>JALVLE010000387.1 GCA_027033555.1 Caldifarciminota bacterium
TTATAATAACCGAACATTGCTTCATGAGACATACCGTATAAATCAAGTATAGCAGGCATATGTGTAAAATCCGTGTTATGGTAATATGCAGAGACAGAGGGGGTATAGTAAAAATTATTTATCACGTAGGTAAAATCACTCTCTTTTTTCAGTTGTTCTGCTATTTTTTGTGTGATATTGAGCAATTTGTCATAGTTATAACCATATACAGGAAGCGTGAGCATGAAGGGTTTCACATTACCTTCTGCGTTTATAAAATCCTCCGTTGCTCCGCCGTGCATTACAATGTTCACACCTCCAAAATTTGCAAGATACCTTTCAAGAAACATTCTGAGTTCGGAAATAGTGGATGTGTGTTTTGATGCGTCATTTATCCTCACCTCTATTCTTGCTCCTGTATGTGTTATTTCTGCGAAGCTGTGTATTTTGTCGTAAGATGAAGCAAGGCTTTTGTATCTGTTAATCTCCTTTACCACAGGAAGAACAATTTGCTCATTTAAAATTTCTGGATCAATGCCTCCTGAAGGCATACTTATGTTGATTGTAATAAGATTATTGTTGTCTTTGGTGAATGTGAAGACCTCTCCTTTGTTGAGTCTGGTAAAGATTATTGTACCTGAGACAGCAACAAGTACATAAACAAAAAGTGAAATAGTCGGTCTTCTTGTAAGATAACTTATGAGTTTTCTGTAAAAGAAGATTGCTTTTTCTAATACTCCTTTACTTTTATTTTTTATGCGTATTAAAAGGAAAAATGGCGGTAGCAAAAGATATGTTACAAGCAGAGATGACAAAAGGGCTATGCCCAGTGCAATTAAAAACGTTTTGTACCTCAGTCTTATGTCCTGACTGGCATAAAGAAAGGGAATAAAGACCACGAGGGAGGTCATAGTAGATGCTATGAGAGGAGAGAAGATAGTAGCTGATGTGGTAAATATGGCTTTTATCTTGTTCATTTTCAATGAGTTTTCGTAAAATTCTTCAAAAAATACAATGGCTGTATCCACAAGAAGGCCAAGTCCAAAAACAAGTCCCGAAAGAGTGATTATGTTTACCTCAATCTGTGCTGTGAAAAATACAGATAAAGCTATTAAGGAGGATAAAATGGCTATAAAAATGGCTATAACGCTCACGAAAAAGTTTCTCTCAAAGAGAAAGAGGATAAGAAACAGAAAAGTGGTACCGGAAATGAATGAATATAACAGCTTTTTAAAAGCTTTTTTGTTTTCTTTACCTACATCATAGGTAATGGAGAATATCCTGCCTCTTTTTTTCTCAATCTCCTTCAATGTTTGTTTTATTTTAGTGGAGATATGGATTTTGTTTGTTTTCTGGTTGTAATAAACCCTGAAAAGCAGCGAACTTATTCCATCAGTCAAAAATATGTTTTCGCTATTTTGAGTTTTTATGGTAAAAAGGTCATTTAGAGGAATCCCTTTAATTTTTATAAAGGAGGGTGGGGTGTGTGCAACCTCTAACTCAAACAGGATGTTGTTGCCAAAAGGGAGCATGAGATTTTCAAATAATGGAGAGAGAGAATTTGCTACATCTGCATGGGTTATGCGTGTGGATTTCATGGCAAATAAATTAGGAATAAGCAAAATCCTCTCAGTGGTTTCACCAAAAACTTCTATTTTTTTCACGCCGTCAATTGATTTTATTGCCACAAGCAGGCTGTCTTTCAAAAGTTCTCTGTCTGGTCCTTTTACATAGAATTCAAAATCGCATTGCTTGTTCTGTTTTATTCCAGTTATAAAAGGACCGTTGAAAAACTCTGGGAGCTTGGCGTTTTTTAGCGCATCAATGACTTTTATGGCGAAACGTTCAGGATTGATGCCGTGTTTCAAAGTGACGTGAATGTTTATGGAGTGACAGGATGTAATGGATTTTACTGCATTCACACCATTCAGCGACCATATAAAGCCCTCAATATAAGGTGTAAATCTACGGGCAATGAGTTCCGGGTCCTGAGAACTGTATATATAGGAAACGTTCACCTCAGGATAAGAAAATTGGGGATAAAGTCCCACGGGAATATGGAAAATCCCATAAAGAGAGAGAATGATTACCATAATCACTATACTCAGTGTTCTTGTACTGTGCCTTAATGCAAATTTAGCGATTTTTATCATAGAGTTTCCTTGCCGCAAGGTATAGGACAGGAATAACAGTCATTGATGTGAAGGTTGAAAATAGAAGTCCTGAAATCAGCACTATGGCCATTCCATGCTGTATCCTTGCTCCCTGCGAAGTAGAAAGAAGCAGGGGCAAAAGTCCCATGAAAGTGGTTACTGTGGTTGCCAAAATAGACCTTGTTCTTTTTTCTATGGCATTTAAAACAGGTTGCGGTTTTAGTTGTTCCTTCAGTATAAAGTCAAGCAGAACAATGGCATCGTTTACAGAGACGCCAGCGAGTACTACTATCCCGATTCCTGTAATGATATCAAGACTTCTTTTTAACATCACAAGAGTGATAGTTGCAAAGGCAAGAGTTAATGGTATCTGCCATATGGCGACAGACGCGATTTCGGCTGATTCAAATACAGCAATAATGGCAAGAAGCACAAGAAGTGATGCAAAGATGATGGCCTGTAAAACTGAGATGTATGTTCGTTTGCTCTCCCTTTTTGGGATTTGCTCCGAAGGCCATATAGATGATGCCACGCTTTTGTACGTGGTGGAATCAATGGATACAAGTTTTCGTAGCGGGATTTTTGTATGTTTCTGATTTTCAACAGGAAGGCTTAAGATTTCATCCAGGTTTTTGAATCTATAGGCTCCTTTCTCCAGTTTAATTGTGTCAATGTATCCCAGGTTTGTGTAGCCCGAGACAGCCTTTATTATCCTGAAAATTTGTGATATGTCTATGCCAAAGGCTCTTGCCTTTTGAGGGAGTATCTGAAGTTTTACAACTTTTTCTGTGCTGGTTTTCTGCAGTGCAGGGAGTTTTTGAAAGATGTAACTTAATGGATTGTCCAGGTCTTTTATCTCGGTTATCATGTCGGGAAACATCTTTTTTATGCTGGCATCAAAAGCTCTGCGGTTATTGACGTCATAAAGATACAGGGTCCATATCTGAATGCCTCTATCTTTCTTAACCAGTACTCCTTCATGTTTTTTTAACAGAATTTTTGCGCGGTTATAAATATCCTTTTCTTTTGTCCTGGAAAAGTCAAGGATTTTTACCCTGATTCTTTTGCTTTCAATTTGAGGAAATAGTGTAAGTTTCAGACTAAAAGCTGAATATATAGAAAGTACTGAGAAAATTGCTATAGTAAAGACAAGAGCTTTTCTGTGTCTGTTTACAAATGAAAAGGATTTTTTAAAAAATTCAGCGCTGCGGATGGTAAGTAGGGAGGAGGTGCTGGGTATTTTAAAAATGTACGCAAGCATCGGAACCACAGAAAGACTTATAAAGAGGGCAAGCAGGGTGCTTACTATTACAACTGTTGAAAAGGGAATAAAGAGCTTACCTGCAAGTCCATATATAAAGACCACAGGCACAAACACTATGGAATTTGTTAGCATTGATGAGACCACAGCGCTTTTTACCTTTTTTGTGCCTGTGAGTACCGCTTTTTTGTAGGACGGGGTGTTTGAGATTTCGTCCTGTATGCTTTCTAAAACAATTAATGATGCGTCTATCAGCATGCCACTGGCCATGATAAGTGCTCCCAGAGTAATAATATTAAGAGAATAGCCTGCAAGGTAAATGAAAATAAAAGAAAAGAGAACCGAGAGAGGAATGCTGGTGCCCACGATAAACCCAGCCCTCACGTTTCCCAGAAACAGGAAAGAACTCAAAATAGCAAAAAGGATTCCGTAGATAAGTACCAGCGTAAGAGATTTTAAAGTATCTTTTAAAAACTGAGAATTATCAAAGAGGATTTTGTACTGGACATGGAGTGATTTAAGGATTTTTCTCACCTCTTTTGATGCGTGCAAAGGAGAGCCTGAGGAGGATGGATAAAGAAAAATGGCAATAAATTTTTCACCATTGTAAAGCACTTTCTCCGCGGGTTTTATCTTCTGAAAATGAAAATATTTATACACAGGTATATTGTCCACTGGCAACAAACGGACATCTTCTAAACTATTTAATGGAGAGTTTATTACAAGTGGATACTCACGTTCTCCTTCTTTCAATCTCAAATGGAGGGGGTATTTTATGGTAAAATAAATTGCTCTGAATTCATTGGTGGGCCTGTATCCATATTTAAACAGATTCTCAGGAGTATAGACAAGCCTGTAGCGGGCTATTTTTTCTCCTACAATTTCAACTCTGCCAATTCCATCCAGGCTTCCCAGTTTAAAAACGAGCTCATTACTTATAAATTCCCTCAGGCGTTCCGGGAGAATAAATGCCATAAATGGTGCACCATTTGCGCCTTTTTCTGTGATTTTTATTTCCTTTACTATATCATGGATGTATTTGTGTTTTAACTCCACTTTATTCAGCGCTTCTTTTATCTTAAGATAAGCTGCGTCTAAATCGGTGTTCCATTTGAATTTTAGAATAAAGAGACAGTATGTAGGGCTTATAATCCTCTTAACATAGAGCAGATTATCTATATCCTGAAAGGCCTCAAGATAGGCTTTTGCAACTTTTTTTTCCGTAAAATCTGTGGTGTGAGGTGTTGTTTTTATAAGTACCTCAAATGCAGGATATTCAATCCTGGGAAACAGTTCTACAGGTAATTTACTTATGGAGACAAGGGAAATGAAAAGAAGCATGAGTATGATGGATATTACCGTTACTCTGTGCTCTAATATGTATTTAAGCATTGTACTTTTTTACAGAGCATGTTATGGGTCGCAAAATCAACGCCTTTCAGAAGCACAGTATCATTTACATTAAGCCCTTTTGTTACAACGCTATACTTATCTGCCTGCAATGACACAGATACATATTGCCAGATAACCCTGTTCTTACTGATTTTAAACACCACAAACCTGTTTT
The DNA here is from genome assembly GCA_027033555.1 of Caldifarciminota bacterium. Classification (GTDB taxonomy): domain Bacteria; phylum Hydrothermota; class Hydrothermia; order UBA1063; family CAJXJZ01; genus CAJXJZ01. The sequence continues at coordinate 4,961 of JALVLE010000387.1, forward strand.
TATACCTTTTTATGGCAGCATTTGGCACCTTTATTCCGTATTGCTTTTCTTTTATAATTTTCACCTTCACAAAGTCTCCTATTTTGAACTTGTTGTCAGAATTGGGTACTTTTACCACCGCGTAAAGCATATTTTTGCTGCTATTTATTTTATATCTCTCAACATAACCTGTTGTAAACGTTGAATCACGAGATATTCTCACAGGCGTACCAGAGGGGTATATCTTATCATTTTCAAAAATCGGGACCTCAACTTTTAAAAAATCCGTTTCATATAAAGAGAATATTTTTTGGTTCTGCTTTACTTTATCTCCTTTTTCTGCATGCAGTTCAACAATCCCTGCAAAAGGAGCCTTAAAATGCAATGCGTCTATTTTGTATTCAAGTTTTTTCATCTCAGATAATAGGCTAAAGTATTCAGGGTCATAAAATCCTTTTTCCACATAAAGCTTTTTTGCCTGTGTTTTTTGTTTTATGGCTTCATATTGATATAAAAGACTGCTGTCAGATATAGTGATTATCATGTCCCCCTTTCTGACCAATCCGGCTCTGGCAAACTCCACGACTCCGTTTGTTGGTGCGGTATAATCTATTGTTTTGTATGGCTTTAAAACCCCATAGAGTATTTCACCCTTAAAAACGGTGTCTTTATAGACAACTACTCCGGTGCAGGTAGATATACTGGGGTAACTGGTGTGCATATTGGTTTTATATGGTGTTTTATTTTTGCAACTGAATAGAACAAAGGATATGCTGATTAGCAGGGTTAGTCTGTGGGTTTTCATGGGAATTCGCTCCGTAATTTTTCTATTTTTACTAAGGTAGTAAAAAGATTGTTAAGAATTTTATCGTAAAGCGACACATAATTTTTTGTCGTTTTGAAGTTAATATATGTAGAGCTTTCATCAGCAGTATCTAAAAGCAGTTTAAGTTCTCTGTACATAGTGGCGTAGTTTTTGATGAGGGCTCTGTATTTTTGAAGAAAAAGTTGCCTTTCAGTGTTCCTGATAGATAGGTCTTCACGCAACAATGAAAGTTTGTGGAACATACTCCTTTTCAGTCTCTTTTTATTGCAGCTCTTTTTTTTAAAGGGTAAAGGATTAAATGTTACAGAAAGATTCAAAATTGCCGGGAATAGGGGAGTGTAGGAGCCTTCCTGGGTCATAACAAGTTTGCCTCCTATTTCAAGACCAAAGGAAATACCCGCAAGATCTTTGCTGCACTTAGATAAAGTATTATAAAAATCCATACAGACTCTGAGAGAATCAAGTATAAATTTTAAATCTTCCTTTTGAGGATGCACTGATGGGAGGTTTATTGAGTTGCCTATTTCAAAGAGATTATTTCGTATTACAAATGAATCCTTTATCCCACCATATTGTTTAATTTTGCTGTAGTATATTGTAAAGTTTGCAGAGTCCTCTCTAAATTTTTCTAAAAGTGAAAGGTAGGTCAATCTGATGTTTATAAATTGGGCAGAAGGGATTTTTCTTTTTTCCCATTCCGTGGTAAGTATAGTATCCATGGAAAGCACATACTTTATAAGCTTCTCTTCATATTTTAGTTTCTCCTTGCTAAGAAGATATGAGAGCAAATATTTTTTGAATTCAAAAAGCTTTTCCTTTTTCCTTTTAGTGTTTTCTATGCGGAGTTTTTCCCTTTTTATAGTATTTAATTTATAAGTAATGGTATATGGATCAGGTCTTAAAATATCTTTTTTCATACCTATTCCGGCATAAACATTTCTCTGATGTGTGGGAACGTAAATATTTGAGCTATAACGACTATCATATCCTTCCATGTATGTATAAAGTTTCAAAAAGGGAGTGAGTTTATCAATGCTCAATTGTACGCCGTATTGAGTATTGCTATTTTTCAAAAGTATAGGATGCGGAAAACCGGGAAAAAAAGTTATGTCCTGGGAATAGTTTTTTAAAGGAACATACATTTTAAGATGAATGTCCGGATACTGTTCAAGATAAAGACATTCTGTGGTGCTCAGTTCTTCATTTAAAATGCTGTCAAGTTTACGCGAATAGAGCAAAACAAGACTATCATAGGTAAATCGGTGGATGTCTGCAAATAGAATTATTAAAATAATTACATTCATCTTTTGATAAGCTGAAGCTCACAGAGATTTTTATAGAACTCGTTTTCTTTTATCAGGCTATTATGTGGACCCTCCGCAATAATCTTACCAGCGTCCATGACAATTATTCTATCAAGCTTTGCTACTGTGGATATTCTATGGGCAATAACTATGAGGGTTTTGTTTTTAGCAATTTTTCTGA
>JALVLE010000388.1 GCA_027033555.1 Caldifarciminota bacterium
AAAACTTATTTAGAATACCAGTAACTGGAGAGTACGCCTACATACCCCGAAATCTATTAAAATTTAAAATCTTTACAGAGGAGCAACAATGCATCCACTCGCCAGATGGAAACTAAGGAGTGTAAAACCATATGTTCCAGGGAAACCTATTGAAGAGGTTGCCCGTGAGCTCGGTATAAAATCACAAATATACAAACTCGCATCCAATGAAAATCCACTTGGGTCTTCTCCTAAAGCAAAAGCAGCCATAATAAAGGCAGCAGATTCCATGCATCTTTACCCTGATGATTCCTTTTATGCGCTAAAAAAGAAAATTGCATCAAGATTCAATGTCCAGGAAAATCAAATTCTTTTTGGTAATGGATCTGTGGAGATCATGCTTCAACTTGCAATTGCCTTCGTAAACCCCGGAGAAACCATAATTGCGCCTAAAAACACATTTATAATGTATAAAGTTGTAGGGAACACTATTGGAGCAAGCGTTTTTGAACCTCCAATCAGCGAAGAAGGATATGTGGACCTTGATATTATACTTGGCTCTATGCCCAAAGACACAAAGATAATTTTTATCGCAAATCCCAATAACCCCACGGGTAATATAATACCTCCCGATAATATTTATAGATTTATGGATAAAGTCGGAGACGACGTAATCATAGTATTTGATGAAGCCTACTATGAGTACGCATCCTTTTTCACAGACTTTCCAGACACCATGCAGTATGTAAAGGAAGGGAGAAACGTGGTAATTCTGAGAACCTTTTCAAAAATATATGGTCTCGCCGGTCTGAGAATTGGATATGGGTTTACAACACCAGAAATCTTTGAAGCCATCCAGAAAGTTAGACTGCCTTTTAATCTTAACAGAATGGCACAAATTGCCGCCATCGCAGCCCTTGATGATAAAGAGCATGTAGAAAAGAGTCTTAAAATTACCGGCGAGGGACTTCGCTTCCTCACTTCTGAGTTCAAAAAAATGGGTTTAGACTATATACCTTCTTATACAAACTTTATTATGGTCAAATTCGGCGAAAAAACAAGAGTAGTATATGAAGAATTACTTAAAAGAGGCATTGTTGTAAGACCACTTGATCCTTATGGCATACATGATGCATTACGGATATCCATAGGTACAATGGAAGAGAATAATAAACTCGTAGGGATATTAAAAGAGATACTCAAATGAGACTTCGTGGAAGAAGAAGACTAAGGGCCATAGCGCTTCAGATCCTCTACGAAATTGACATTATGGACCAGTGGGAATCCTACAAAAGTGTTCTTAAAAATGCATTTGAAAGGGAACGAATTAATAGAGAAGAGGACAAAAAATTTATTGAAAACATTGTAATTTGCGTGATAAATAACAAAAATGTTATAGATACTCTCATAAAAAGATCCCTTAAAGACTGGGATTTTGAGAGATTGAATATCGTAGAGCGAAACATTATGAGAATCGGAACCTGCGAGCTTTTGTTTTCTGACGAGATTCCCTACAAAGTGGCTATTAACGAGGCTGTGGAAGTGGCCAAGATATTTGCACAGGACGGCGCACCTTCTTTAATAAACGGAGTGCTGGATAGAATTGCTAAAGAGAAGGGGGTAAAAAAATGAGGTACCTTGTTGTAGCAGATATTCATTCCAATATTGAAGCCTTTGAAGCTGTATTAGAAAAGGCAAAAAACACAGGTTATGACAAAGTAATTTTTCTCGGCGACGTAGTGGGTTACGGCGCAAATCCGGAAGAATGTATCCTGATGCTCAAAAACAAAATGGACTTCGGGGTTATTGGAAATCACGATAGAGCAATAATAGATGAAAATGAACTCTCGTTTTTCAATGAAATAGCCCGTGAAGCACTACTATGGACCAGAGAAAGGCTGGCAGGGACAATGTACCTCAACTTCTTAAAAGAGTTACCATATACCCGAGAAATTGAGCCAGGGATAGTAATAACGCATTCTTCAGTATCTGCACCTGAGTACTGGGACTATATTCTTACACCTTATGAGGCACAGCTTGAATTTGAAAACGCGGACTTTAAAATTATGCTTTATGGTCACACACATGTACCCATCGTCTTTGAATACACAGGGGGAAAAGCCATACCTCTTATGGGTTCCTCGTTCTACCTTGAAGAGTCAAAGAGATATATCCTGAACCCTGGAAGCGTAGGACAACCACGAGATGGGGACAACAGAGCAGCTTTCGCCATTCTTGACACAGAAAAACGGGTATATGAAGTGTACAGGGTCCATTACAGATTTGACGAACAGCAGAGAAAAATAAAAGAGGCCGGTCTTCCTCTCATGCTTGCTACAAGGCTTGAGATTGGAAGATGAAATTTTCAATTGTAACACTTGGATGTCCCAAGAACGAAGTTGACTCAGAATTCTATGCGAAAAAACTCACAGAAAAGGGACATAAACTCACAACACTAAAAGACGCAGAATTTGTTATCCTGAATACATGTGCGTTCATAAAAGATGCAATTTCTGAATCTCTTGAAACCTACAATGAACTTAAAAAACAGTTTGGCGAAGACAGAATTATACTAACAGGTTGCCTCGTTGAGCGCCTTAAACACAATATAAAGGCACGGTTTATACGGCCAGATGATATAGAAGACATAGAAAAAATTTTTTCTCAAACCTATTCTCCCTCCTTCATTCACAAACAGAAACTCCTTTACAACGGCGAAAGACTTCCTCTTTCTGCTTTGCCCTATGCTTACATAAAAATTCAGGAGGGATGTTCAAGAAAGTGTACCTTTTGCACCATCCCATCTATCAGGGGGAAACCACGATACAGAAGCATTGAAAGTGTAATTGATGAAGCCAGAAAACTGGCCAAAGAGGGGAAAAGGGAAATTATTCTTGTAGGAGAAGACTTAACTCTTTACAAAGACCTTATACCTCTACTTAAGGCCCTAAACAGGATAAACCATATAAAGCTAATTCGCCTTCTGTATCTACATCCTCAGGGAATAAAAAGAGATCTTTTGCTATTTGTAAAAGACAATCCCAAAATAGCACGTTACTTCCATATTCCCATACAACATGCCAGTGAAAAGGTCCTGAGATTAATGGGACGCGCAGGAGGAGAGAGAGCTGTAAAAAAATCCATTGAACTTGTAAGAAGTATTTTACCGGAGGCGTTTATAAGAACAGAAATTATGGTAGGATTTCCGGAAGAAACGGAAACTGATTTTAATACCCTTTTAAAATTTCTTGAAGAATACCACATAGAAAGGATTGGAGTTTTTATGTATTCAAGAGAAGAGGGTACAAAAAGCTTCTCCATGCCCCAAATAGAAGAGGAAATAAAAAAAGAGCGTTACGAGAGGGCTTCTCTTCTTGCTTCACTGCTTATGGAGAAGGCACAGAAAAAACTTCATAATAAAAAAATACGACTCATAGCTGATACAGAATACACAGGTAGAACAGAATTTGACGCGCCCTCATCAGATTTCGTGGTAAGATTTGAAAAGCCGCAGGAAATCGGGGCAATCTTTAAAAAAATCGTGAAATATACAGGTGAACTTGAGCTTTTTGCATAATCTTGACAGAACTTTAGAATTTAATTATTATCATAATCTCACAGAATAAAGGAGGCTGATATGGAAAAAGATATTCTGTTCCAGAAGCTTGTCTATCTGGGCAATATTATAGGGAGCAGAATACTCTCTGATTATAACAAAATTGCTGTTGTCTCTCTGGATAATTTCCAGTGCAATGTTTTTTCTGCGAGCATTGAGTCCTCTTATCTTGCTACTAACATTGCCCGTTTCACGCATACTTCAATATCAGAGAGTAACGTAGAAAAAGTTGTACAGAAAACCGTTTCTTTCTCACCTGAGGCTATAATACTCGCTTTTGGCGGAGAGGAAGACAAACGCACCGAAGAACTTCTCACTCAACTTCTCTCAAAGCTATTTGCTGCAGAATGTCATGCCGACTTATTTTTTGATGCAGTTAACTTAAAAAAGAAGGTAGTTGAAAACGTAATTTCCCACGAGTCACCTCTTAGATTTCTTGAGGAAAATAATACTTATGCTATAACCATAGACCCGGAAGAAGGCATAGTTATGCTTAACGAAGCAATAATTAATAAAGACAGAAAAATTGAGCTATACGCACTGAGTGAATATCCCATTAGCTTTGACTATGCCAGGCTTCTCAAAATAGCTTATTAAGGCCCATGTCCGAAGACCTTTTAGGAATTTATACCTCAATAAAACCGATTATAATAAATAGATTAAATGAATTTAAAAATATCTGGATTTTAAGGAATGAGCTTTCCATGTTTAAAGAGCTTGTATTTTGCCTTCTCACGCCTCAATCAAAGGCTAAAACAGCATGGGAAAGCGTAGAAGAAATGTTTGATTCCGGAGTTATTTTTCGGGGGGAAGAAAAAGACATACAACCCTATGTAAAAGGTGTGAGGTTTTACAAAAATAAATCTCATTACATCGTACGTGCAAGAAACCTCTTCTGGAGAAACGGTCGGTTTACCCTACTTCGCCAAATCAATGAGAATGAAATAATGAAAACCAGGGATACCATTGTGCACAAGGTAAAGGGGTTCGGATATAAAGAAGCTTCACATTTTTTAAGAAACATTGGGCTATTTGAAAACATCTCTATACTGGACAGGCACATAATGAGAAACATGGTAGAATACGGATACCTAAAAGAGCTGCCTGCATCCCTTTCAAGAAAAAAATACCTTGAGGTTGAAAAAGTCTTCTTCAGGTTTGCAGAGGATTCAGGGATACCTCCCGCCCATCTTGACCTGCTTTTATGGTATAAAGAAACCGGGGAGGTTTTTAAATAAAATTGAAGATTCGGCGCTTTTCTTTTATAATTAAAACACTGGAGAGGTGGCCGAGTGGTTTAAGGCGGCGGCTTGCTAAGCCGTTGTAGGGGCTAAATCCCCTACCGCGGGTTCGAATCCCGCCCTCTCCGCCATTATTTTTAAGTTTATGAAATACGAAGAAAATATACTCCACACCATCGGTAAAACCCCCCTTGTTAGACTCAGGAAATTAACAGAAGGGATAAAGGCAACTGTTCTTGCCAAAATAGAATATTTTAATCCGGGTGGAAGCATAAAGGATAGAATTGCTCTCTACATACTTGAGAAGGCCAGAAGAGAAGGAAAACTTAAAAAGGGAGCCACCATAGTGGAGGCAACCAGCGGCAATACAGGAGTTGCACTCGCACTTTACGGAGCTGTCATGGGATATAGAGTAATTCTAACGGTTATAAACAAGGTATCCAGAGAAAAATTAGACCACCTTAAAGCCTTTGGCGCAGAGGTGGTGCTGGTGAATGGTACTCTCAAAGACAGAGACGAAAGAGCTAAAGAGATAGCAGAAAGCATACCCGATGCTTTTTATGTTAATCAGCACGAAAATATTGACAATGTTATGGCCCATTACTATACAACAGGTCCGGAGATCTGGGAAGACACAGGAGGGAGAATTACTCACTTTGTAGCAGGCATGGGAACCGGTGGAACGCTAATGGGAGTATGCAAGTATCTTAAAGAAATGAATCCTCTTATTAAATGTATAGCGGTTGATCCCATAGGTTCAGTATTTTACGATTACTTTAAAAAAGGAAAACTCACAAAAGCGGAGGATTATGAAATAGAAGGGCTCGGAGATGAAAGAATTCTGCCCATAATAGATTTTACTCTCATTGATGATATGATACAAATAAGCGACAAAGACGCTTTCAATATGGCAAGAGAGCTTGCGCGAAAAGAAGGGATATTTGGCGGTGGCTCAAGTGGAGCCAATGTACTTGGGGCTCTGAAAGTGGCCGCAAATCTTGAAAGAGACGACCTGGTTGTCACCATAGTACCGGATTCGGGCCTTAAGTATCTATCAAAAGTTTATGATGACGAATGGTTAAAGGAAAAAGGTCTCCTATGATACCAATTCCATACATTAAACTCCACACCAACAAAAATGATTTTCTATTTGTTCCTGTTTCCTTGCTGCAAATTGTAAAAGCCTATATTCCCCGCATTACCTCCAACCACGAAGGTATTCATGCAGACGGCGTTGTTTTTTATGAAAGAACAAATGAAGAGTTTACAATTAAGTATTATAATAAAGATGCATCTCATGCCTCCATGTGCGGCAATTCTCTCATCTCAACTGGAGGTTTATACGAGTTTGTAAAGCATGAAAGAGAAATACTGAAAGTAAAAACAGAAAGCGGTGAAAGAGAGGTTATCCCTTTTGAAGACGGCACATGGGGTGCGCTCGTTACCCCTCTTGAAGACAGAATTAAAAAAATGCAAATTGTTATTGAAGACAGAGTTTATACTGGATTTTTCACAGAAGTTCCTGGCAATCCCCATTTTATAATTGAAGAAAAGCCAGAAGATGCACTTTTCTCATATCTTGCACCGAGAATATCAAGGCATAAAAATTTTGAAAATGGTACAAATGTTGAATTTGTCTATGAAGAAAACGGGAAATTATATGTCAGAGTATATGAGAGAGGAGTAGGCGAAACAATGTCATGTGCTACTGGAGCAACCGCTATATACATTCTTTACAAATTTGTTAAATTCAAAGAACTAAAAGAGATCTTTTTCCGAGGAGGAAAATACACCTTTTTTGAAAAAAACGGCTTTGTAGGGCTAAAAGCCCGTCCTCAAGTTGTTTCAAGAGGTATGTTATTTATCTAACCTATCATTCCTCTGGTTTTTCAGGATACAACACAATTTTGCCTGCTTTCCTGTTAATAAGTAATTCCATTGCTTTATCAACTTCATCAAAGGTGAACCTGTGGGTGATAAGAGGTTTAAGATCAACCAGACCTGAATCAAGCAGTGCCTTTACTTTATACCAGGTCTCAAACATCAATCTCCCATTTATTCCATACATCTTAAGCCCCCTGAAAACTATATCCTCGGCAAAATCAAGAGTAATATGAGACTTAGGAATACCAAGGAAAGATACCCTGCCACCTTTCCGTGTGGACTTAAGCCCCTGCTCTATGGCCTTCTGAGCACCAGACATTTCCAGAAACACGTCCACCCCAAGACCACCTGTATGATCCATAATATATTCCACAGGGTCTACTTCAAGGGGGTTTATTACGTGCTCAAAACCTACCTTCCTTGCAAGCTCTCTGCGGTATTCATCCGGTTCCACTATAATTATTAAATTCGCGCCTGAAGCACGGGCAACCATAGCAGACATTATTCCTATAGGACCCGCTCCAA
>JALVLE010000389.1 GCA_027033555.1 Caldifarciminota bacterium
CTTGCAGTGTAGAATGGGTTATGCCAAATTCTTCTTTCAAGATTTTTTCCACATTTTCAATAATTTCTGTTGCTTTTTCAAGTGTTACATTTTCCTTAAAATCAATGTGTGCCTCTAAAAAAATATCATGTTCTCCCACTCTCCATATGTGTACATGATGTATGTTGTCCACTTCAGGGATATTGCACAACCGCTCGTTTATTCGGTCAACATTTATGTTTAAAGGTGCAAATTCCATAAGGATATCTATTGATTCCCTTATAACACCGCTGGATGCGTAAATCAGATAGAGGGCGATTGCTATGGAAATCAGGGCATCTACATAGTATATGTTCCAGAGGAGCATCAGGATACCACCAAGTGTAACAACAACTGAGGTAAGGACATCTCCAAGAAGATGTAGATAAGCCGCTTTTATATTTAAATTTTTACCTGCATCCTGATGGAGGAAAAACGCAGTGCTTCCGTTTACAACTATTCCAAAAATCCCCAGAACAATAACGAAAAGAGAGCCAACGGGTTCGGGGTGATAAAGCCTTTTAACAGCCTCATAAATTAAAAATACGCCGACTCCAACAAGTACGGAGGCATTAAAAAGAGCGGCTATTATTTCAGCCCTTTTGTAGCCAAAAGTTTTTTGCATTTCCACATCTTTGTGGGATATTTTGTGTGCAAACCAGCTTATAAGAAGTGCCAATACATCGCTAAAGTTGTGAAGTGCATCACTTAAAAGGGACAGGGAGGATGCAATAATACCACCTATCACTTGGGCAAGTGTAAGGAGAAGGTTCAGTATTATTGCAATACTGAGTTTTTTACCGCTTACGTCCTGCTGATGCATTTTCCTTCATGTTTATAAAGATAAATTTAAACCATACTTCACGTTTTATCCAGCGGAAGAAATCACAAAGAGGGGCGCATGTTTATTTTACGCATAGACAAAGATACAATTTTCACTCCTTGCTGTAATTATAGGACGTACAAATCAGGTATTGCACATGGTTATTTTTCCATGGATAGCTTTACTGTCTTTATACTGGGAAAACAAGAAAAACTTGACTGCTTACAAGCCGAATAATAAAATTTAAACTGCGTGACACAAAAGGAGGGGACAATGGAAATAGTCAGGCATGTAAAAGATATTCTCAGTCAAGAACATACAACAGAAGAAGTGATTAAAACAGGATATAAAACCCTTGATGATACCATTTTAGGACTGAGGAAGCGTGAAGTGGCTTTATTTGCATCAACACCAGGCGTTGGGAAAACCTCCATGCTTTTGAACTTAACATTAAGAATCGCCAGATCCGGTACACCTGTTCTGTTTATTACCTATGAAACAACAGCAAGAAAAATTGCACAAAAACTCCTCGGGATTATGTCAAATGTTGATCCCTTTTTATTAGAAAAGGGAGAAATATCAGAGAACTTCAAAACAGCGCTTGAGAATGCCAGAAATGAACTTTTTACACTTCCAATTTTTATAAGTGAACAATTTGTTTTTAGTGAAAACCTACTTAAGGAGGAAACAGAAAATATAAAAAGAAATAATATTGAGGCTGTTTTTATTGACAGTCTCCAATTCGTGCAATACTCCAAACATCCAGACCCTGACGAGAGAGATATAGAAAATATAATGCTTCTGAAAAACTTTGCAAGAACCTACAACCTTGCCCTCGGAATAAGCACCCAGATAAGGAATAAAGATATTCCACAGGGAAAAATGCCCACCATATCTGATATAGGGGGCGAAGAAGAGCCAGCTGATATAGTGTTTATCCTCACACGGCCCTACGCCTATTCTGTGGATCAGTACGTAGGGGAAATAGAGGAGTTTGTGGTTCAGGTGGCGAAGAACCGTAATGGTCCATCTGGCACATTCAAATTCTCATTCTCCAGACGTTCACTTGCAATTATGGAACGGAGCGGTACTGAGTTTTAGAAAACTTGATTTTTTACCTGTTCGTATTTATAATGAAGGTATGAATCATTCCAGCGCATTTCAGAAAATTCAGGAGCTTCTTGAGGAAAAAGATAAATATACAAAAAGTCTCAAGAACCTTGATTTGCTCAAAGAAAAAGGGGAAATAACCTTCAGGCAATATGAAGAACTAAAGGCAGATTATACAAGAAAACTCAATGATATTGAGGAGGTTTTAAACACTCTAAAAAGAGAACTTAAAGATGAAATCCAGAATCTCAGAAAAGAAAAAGAGAATCTTGAGGAACAGCTTAGAAAAACTGAGATAAAAGCTTTAATAGGGGAAATTCCAGAGGAAAAAGCAAAAGCTCAAATATCAAGGATACAGCGGAAAATTGACAGCCTTGATAAGAAATTACACCTCTACGAATCAGCGGTCACCTCTTCTACTTACAGTGAATTCAGGGCCAGACTTGAGAGAAAGGTGTATAAAAAGGATGAGAAAAAAACGAAAAGACTTAAGAGTTTTAAACAACTCCTTATTGAAAAAGAAAAGCAGGACAAAAGTCTCAGTAAATTGGAGGAACTCTACAGACAGGGGGAAGTAAACAAAAAAGAATATGAGAATCTTAAAAGAGAATATCTTCTCAGACTTGAAGAAATAATAGATCAGATTGAGAGTATTAGAAGAGAAATAGAACTTTATATTGCAGAAATCAAAGTAGAGAAGGAACACCTTGAAAATAGTATAGAGGAAACGGAAGTTAGAATAAAAGTTGGTGAAATAACTGAAAAAGAAGGACGGGAAATTATAGAAAACTATATAAAAAAAATTAAGACATTTGATCAACACATTTTCAAGCTCATAAAGATAATGCGTGCCAGCTCACCTCGCCAACTTGAGGAGATAATAGAGGAGGAAAAAGAAGAATCACTTCAGAAAGATGCAAAAGAAAAAAGCAGGGTTTCACCTTCATATCCGCCCAGGAAGAAGAAGTTCAGGGTTAAATATGCAACTTTTGCCATACTTCTTTTTATAGTAGCTGCTTTTTTTGTAAAAGATAAAATCCTGCTCATCACTTCACCAGCTACACAGGATGCAAAAAAACACCCTTATATTTCTCACTCCATGTATTTATACAATGCCAGACATATAATTTCAAATTCCACCTTTGTGCCTTTTACTTATTCAATCAATCTTATAAAGTCTGTAGGTGAAAGACTTATGCTGCCTCAACCGCTCGGTGAGCATCTGCTTCTCGTAAGTGAGACGGGCAAACTATATGAGGCAACGCTTGCGCTTGATACAATCACCCTGAAAGACAGTATAGGGGGATTCATAGATAACGACCCATTAAATATAGGTCCTTTTATAATTGTAAGCGACCTTGATGGCAATATTTACGTGTTTGATTCAGAAAACCTTTCTCTTAAAAAGCACATTAAAGTAGATGGTGCTATCACAGCTCAACCAGTAAATTCTGGCAGTACTGTATATATTTTCACCGAAACAGGGAATCTATACGCATACAATGTGGAAAACGACTCAGTTTTATGGAATGTAAAACTTGAAAAAGGCGGAAGAGCTACACCTATTATTTCCGGCAAGTATTTATATGTCCTTGACATGGGAGGTACACTCTACAAATTTGACAGAGAGCGCGGTATAAAAATAAAAGAGGTTGAATTAAATGAACCGTGTGAGGCTTCTCCAATAGCATACAAAGGCAACATATTTTTAGGTACACTAAAAGGAACTCTGTATGCTGTTAGAATGGATTCAATGAAGGTTGTTTACAGGGTAGACACTCACTCGCCATTAAGAACATCACCTGCTGCTTCAAAAGGTGCTGTGATAGTAGGAGACTTCAATGGCATATGCTATGCCTTTTCTACACTTGATACCACCCTTTTATGGACATATAACACAGGCGCACCCAACGTACTTGGAATAACAATTGAGGACAGTGTGGTGCTTGTTACAAATACTGAAAAACTCCTCGCACTAAATCTATTCTCAACCGGAAGCACAGCAGACCTTTTGTGGGAGAGAAAGATTTCAAGTGGTGTCCTTTCCAAACCTCCTTTTGTTTATAAAGACAACATATATCTTGTCACAGTTGATGGGAAAATCGTACTGCTCTCACCTGAAAAGGGGGTCTGACTTTAATGTGCTGCTTTTTTAAACTATAATTATATACATGCTGAAGAGGTATTTTCTTTTTCTAATCTTACTCTCTCTCGCATGTTCTCATGCTGTGAAACATCCGCCAAGGGACCCTTTGAGTGTTGCAGTAACTTATTATAAAAAAGGCAAATATCAGAAGGTTATAGATATTTTAAAAGAGCAGGTATCATCTTACCTTTACACACCTTATGGCGATGAGGCAGAATTTTACCTTGCCATGAGTTATTTCAAAATTAAAGACTATGAAGATGCCATTGTAGAATTTGAATTCCTTGTGAACAACTTTTCAAGGAGTCCATACAGGGAAAAGGCCTATTATTTCCTCGCACTCTCTTATTATAAAGATTCGCCTACCATAGAAAGAGACCAAAAGGAGCTGTATAAAGCGCTTCGCGTAATAGATGAATTTATAACCGAATATCCTTTTTCCTCTTATAGAGACAAGATGAAGGAACTTAAAAGGAAAATCCGGGATAAGCTGAGCATAAAAATGGCAGATATTATAAAAACATATTATAATCTGGAGAAGTTTATCTCAGCAAGGGTTTATATTAAACTCTTAAGGGAAAGCTACCCCAACAGTACCGGCGAGAATCTATCTTATATCTTTGAGGGGCTTATAAGAAAGGATGAAGGCGAAGATTATTCAGATCTCATCTCCCGTATTGATACGACCAAAATACCACATAAGTTTCAAAAATATTATAAAAAACTTATAAACAGAGAATAAGTTTTGAAAATAGGCATATTTGGAGGGAGATTTGATCCTGTCCACATAGGACATCTTATTCTGGCGCAGGATGTAATTGAGCGAACAGGACTTGATAAAATTCTTTTTTTGCTCTCGTATTCTCCCCCACACAAGGACGTTTCATTATCATTTGAAAATCGCCACCTTCTTTTACAGGCAGCACTCTCTTCATTTGAGAGGTTTGAGATATGTACGATAGAAAAGGACCTTGCGCTTGAAAAAAGCTATACAGTAAAAATTCTATCAGCTCTGAAAAAGAATTATCCTGATGACGAGCTTTTTTTTATTATGGGAGAGGACCAGTTTGAAAGGCTCAATACATGGTATATGCCAGAAAAGCTATTTGAACTTTCTAAAGTAATAGTATTAAAACGACATGAGGGGAAAGTCACATCGCCTTTTTCCGAAAAGGTGATGTATGTGAATAAAAGAATAATAGAGATATCTTCAACCGAGATCCGCGAACGAATAAAAAGGGGATTATCTATTACATGTATGGTGCCCTTTGAAGTAGAAAGATTAATTAAGGAAAAAGGCTTTTACAGGCGATAGAGGCAGGCAAAAGCCTGCCTCTATCGCTTTTAATCTTCATTTTCTCTCTATTTCCATTTTCCTGTGCATTCTCTTTTTTCACATTTTCTTTCTCCTCTTTTTCATAATTGCCCTTAGCTTTTCTAACTGCTCTTCACTGAGTATATCCTTTATCTGTAGATATTCCTTTACCTTCGCCAGCTCTATATCTGCCATTATTGAATGTTTCGCTCTAATAAGCCTTTCTATCTTTGTCATATCCGGCTTTTCCTTTGACAATTCCGCTTTGAGGTCTATTTCCTTCAGTTCCATATCATTCCTCAGCTTCACCACCTTCTTATCGGTACTGAATTTTATGTCCCTTATCTTTGCGAGCTGTTCCTTTGAAAGCCCTATTTCCTTCTGTATCTCCTCATTTTGCACGAGGGCGTTTATGGTCATTTCTATTCCATGCACCTTCCTCATCATTCCCATATGGCCATGATGGCCTCCCATTGTTGTGAGCATTATCAGGGTAAGTATTGTATTTAACATGTAGCACCTCCTTTTTCATCCTTATTAGACACATATTTTGCCTGTTTTGTTCCATCGGTGTATCATAATTGCATGCAAAGCGGTATCCTTATTATAGGAGGTTATGATCCCACAGGTAGCGCTGGGGTCCTGCAAGATTCAGTCATAATCAGAAGATTCCATATTCCTGTGTTTGTTATTGCATGCGCCTTTGTTTACGAAAATACATGTCGGGTAGCCAATGTTATGCCACTTGATTTGAATAAACAATTTGAGCTTGCTATGGAGGAAAACCTGCAGTTTAAAGGGGTAAAAATAGGACTCGTTTATAATAAGGCACAGCTTGAGCTCATTGGCAACTTTCTACTTCAGATAAAACCTGGATTTATAGTTTTTGACCCTGTAAGGGTTTCAAGTAGTCGTTTTTTAATGTCATTGTTAACACCGGCCGATATTCTCTTTTTTGGTCGTGAGTTTTCACCTGTCCTCACACCTAATAGGGAAGAATATATTGATCTATTTGGAAATGTTCCACCTGAAAAAATAGTCAAAGAATACAATCTTTCTCTCGTAATAAAGGGAATGAAAAAAGCGGGGAATAAAGTAACAGACGTAATAGTCACTTACAAGGGCGAAAAAGCTGAATTACAACATGAAGACCTTTCAACCTCCGACATACATGGTACAGGATGCACCCTGTCTTCGCTTCTGTCTGTATTTCTGTTCCGGGGACATACCCTTGTAGAAAGTTACAAACTCGCTCTTTCAGAGTTTAAAAATGCTTTGAAAAATACCTTAAAAGCAGGTTGTCAGAGAATCTTTATTTAATCGGGGCGGCGATAATTCCTGTAAACCCTGCTTTCTCAATATAACCATGCCTCGGTTCCTCCTCCTCTGAATAAGGAGGAGAAGACAGTAATGTGGAATAAACATCAATAATATCAAAACCACCAAGTTTCAAAATAGCGTGCACCTCCTCTAACGTATAAAATCTGGCGTAGCTGTAAAATTTATGACCTTTTTTCTTTTTTTCAAGGTAAAATCTACCCCACGGTGAATTTTTTAGCACAAGACCAAGTATAAGAAAACCATCTTTTTTTAAGATACGGTAACTTTCTTTTAAAACCCGGACAGGGTCATCAAGAAAACACATGGTCACTATTAAAAATACAGCCTGAAATACTTCATTATCAAAAGGTACGTGCTCCCCACGGGCTACTATAGGGATAACACCATTTTTTATGCTGATCCTTCTTAAAGTCTCTGAGGGTTCAACTGCAAAATCAATGGAGAGAGCCTTTGTAAATCTCCCGCTGCCTGATCCTATTTCAAGTGA
>JALVLE010000390.1 GCA_027033555.1 Caldifarciminota bacterium
TTTAAAAGGTGCTTATAATCTTTATGGAGGGATAGGGCTTATAGGGGATCTTTTATCTTATGTGAGATTAATGGCCCTTGGGATTGTGACAGCAGGTATAGCAATGGCAGTAAATATCCTGACAAAATTGGTGTTTGGGATTCCCTATTTAGGGTATGTACTTGCTCCTCTTATATTTGTGGGGGGACATGCCTTTAGTGTATTTGTGAATGTTATGGGAGCATTTGTCCACAGTTTAAGACTGCAGTATGTGGAGTTTTTTAATAAATTTTACGAAAACGGCGGAAAACCCTTTATCCCTTTTGCATGGAAAGGAAAATATTTTAAGGTAAAAACACAGGAGGAGTAATATGAGGAAGTTTTTATTCCCTGCTATATTGACCCTGTTAGTTGTTGCTTGTGCAACGACTCAGCAGAATAACAAGAAGCAGGTTGAGAAGCACGTATATAATCCAGACTCAGCAAAGGTATGGTATTCTATTGCCAGAGATTACGCCAAGAAGGCGGAAATAAAACGTGATACTTCGTATTACAGAAGGGCGGTTATAAATTACTACCGTTCCCTATACTACGATAAAAATTTTGAGCCTGCCTATCTGGGGCTTGCAAAGGCGTATATAGGACTTGGAATGATAGATTCTGCAAAAATCATTTACAATAAGGTCCTTGAGTTGAATCCCTCCAGCTCCAAAGGTTATCAGGGGCTTGGTTTTGTCTATGGTATTATTGAAAAAAACTATCCAGAGGCGGAAAAATACTATAAAAAGGCGATAGAAATAGACCCTTCCAATGCAGACGCTTATTTTGGGCTTGCAAAGCTTTATGAAAAGGAGGGGAAATCTGAACTGTGTGATACGCTTTATGAGGAGGCCATACGTAAGAAACCGGATTTTGCTCCCCTGTTAAAGTCTGCGGGTCTTTTTTACAAAGAGAAAGGTGAGATAGAGAAGTCAACAGGATACCTTGAAAAGGCCCTTGAGGTAGGAGTCTCTGAAAAGAGCGAAAAGGAAATAAGAGACGCCCTTTTAGATAATTACATAAAGATGGCTCAGAAGACAAAAGAAAAGAATAAGAAACTGGAATATTACCAAAAGGCTGTAGCTCATGCAGATACTCTAATACAACTGGATTCAACCAAGTACACTTTCTACCTCAGAAGAGCTACTGCTTACGAAGGTATTGGCGATGTGTATAAATCAAAGAAGCAGAGAAAAAAGGCTGTGAAATACTATAGACTGGCTGAGGCAGACTATAAAAAGGCAATACAACTTGCCTCACCCAATAACCCCTTGCCTTCTATGAAACTCGCATCTCTTTACATATACAGCCTGAAAAACTACGGGAAAGCTAAAGAACTTTTAAATAAAGTGCTTTCCATGCAGAATTTGAACGATGCCTATAAATATTGGGCTTACTTCCTTCTTGGCGAGGCAGATTACAGGATTGGCTATAATATTTACAGTGAAGGAAAGAAGAAAAAAGATTATAAGTATGCCTGTGACGCTGTAACAAGCTATGATAAAGCTAAAGCCGATTACAACAATGCCTTAAAATATGCCAGTGACCCTGCCATAAAAAGTACTATTTTAAAAAGGCTGGATGCTCTTGAAAAATCCAGAAAACTTGCTTACAGGGTCTGTCATAAGATAGCCACTTACAAATAGTTGGTTTTATATTTTTTGTGGGCGTCCCTCTATATAACCAATGTTGTTATAGAGGGACGCTCTTATTTATCGCCTGAAATTGAAGATAGTCTAATCTCATCCTTTAAAGGGAAAAAGCTTGAATTAGAGGATATTGTTGATAGCCTTTTTTATGTCTATGAGGATATTGGTTTTTTTAATGTTAAATTAAATATCCGGGCTGATACAGATTCAAAAGATACCGTATGTCTCTATATAGAACCGGTTGTTGAATACCTTCCGGTAATTAAATGGGTAAAAGTAAAAGGTATTGGTCTTTATGACGCCCTTAAAAAAACATATTTTCCGTTCAAAAACAGGATTTTTAAAAGGAAATTGCTCCTGGAGAGTTTTATTGTATTACAACATGCAGGACTATTGGAGAGAGGTGATTACACTTTCTTACAGCAGAATAGAGAGTATGTGCTTTTTGTGGAGCTATATCCTGAAGATGAGTTGTTGGAGGTCCATATGGTTGAGGATGAGGGAAAAGTAAAAGGAAGTCTCTCGGTTAGCAAAATAAGTTTATTATCTTCCGGTTTATCGCTTTCTTTAAAATCCCGGATAGAAAATGACTCTTCCTATTATTATGGCATTCACACGACTCTTATCCTGCCTTATATTCGTGGGCTTTTTGCCGGATTTACTTATTCTGGTGCTGCTGGAACTGTCAGTGTGAAAAGATACGATATGTTTTTGCAATATATCACAACTCATTTAAAGCTTGAACTTTCTCTTTCAAAGAGAAACCACGTTTTTATGCCAGGGGGAAATATTACCTTGTTTGGAAATAATATGAGATTCAGCCTGAAAGGCTTATATGGGAAAAAAATGTATTATGCGGATATATTTGGGTGTTTTGAGAAAAAATCAATAGCTTTTGCTCAGGAAAATATGCTTATAAGGACACAGAGTGATGCAATACTATTTTTGACATTGCCTCTCAAAAATGATGCAATTTTCTTGGATGCTGATAAATTGTTCGTGGCCTCACTTTATAGGAACAGATTCAATGTTTATAAACGTATTTATCTTTTTTCTGATTTATTAAATTTTAAAAATGGCCTTTCCTTTGATGTGGGAATTACATATTTCACAAAAAGGGTTGGGGTTTATCTTGGATTTTTATTTGAGGGAATGAGGAAAGATATAAGGGTGGGAGTTGTAATAGGGAGCAGAAATTCCTTATTTGAACGTTCTATGCACATACTTTAGACTATTGGCACAACAAAAAAGGGGGAGTAATGGATTACGGTAAGCTATATTGGTTTGCGCCTCTTGGTTCTATTCTTGCATTGTTGTTTGCCTATTATCTTTACACAAGGGTTACAAAGGAGGACGAAGGTACCGAAAGAATGCGTGAGATAGCGGAAGCTGTGCGGGAAGGTGCCACTGCTTATCTGAAAAGACAATACTATGTGGTGACCATATTTTTTATTGTGGCCTTTTTCATTCTCCTTTTGCTTGCTCTTAAAGGTCTGCAGCCAATATTCGTTCCGTTTGCCTTTATTACAGGTGGCTTCTTCTCAGGTCTTTCCGGTTTTATCGGTATGAGTGTGGCAACAAGAGCAAGTGCGAGAACAGCAAATGCTGCAAGGAGAAGCCTGAATAGTGCTCTTAGGGTGGCCTTTTCTGCAGGCGGAGTTATGGGGCTTGTGGTTGTTGGACTTGCATTGCTTGATATGAGTATATGGTTTCAGGTACTCAAGTGGTATTATGGGACTGTGAAACATCTTACTGGAAATGAGCTTTTAAATAATATTACTTTTACCATGTTGAGTTTTGGAATGGGTGCCTCCTCTCAGGCCCTGTTTGCCCGTGTTGGTGGAGGCATTTTCACCA
Source organism: Caldifarciminota bacterium (assembly GCA_027033555.1). Lineage (GTDB taxonomy): Bacteria > Hydrothermota > Hydrothermia > UBA1063 > CAJXJZ01 > CAJXJZ01. The sequence goes on from JALVLE010000390.1 coordinate 3,525, forward strand.
AAGCGGCTGATGTAGGGGCTGATATAGTTGGTAAAATTGAGGCTGGAATTCCTGAAGATGATCCCAGAAATCCTGCAGTAATTGCCGATAATGTGGGAGACAATGTTGGTGATGTGGCAGGCATGGGGGCAGACCTTTATGAATCATATGCAGACTCAATTATAGCAACCATGTCACTTGCTGCTGCAGCAATGCTGGGGATGAGGGGGGTTGTATTGCCAATGGTGCTTGCAGGAGTTGGTGTTATTGCCTCTATAATTGGAACGTTTTTCGTTCATACGAGAGAAGATGCTACACAGAGTGCGCTCCTTGCAGCACTTCGTAAAGGTGTCTGGGGGGCCAGTGCGATATTTCTGATAGCTTCCTTTATTGCCATTAAGTACATATTGCCACCTGAGAATTTTAAAATTTTCTATGCAGTAATAGCCGGATTATTGGCTGGTCTCGTGATCGGGTATTCAACAGAGTATTTCACTTCTGACAACTACAGTCCTACCCGCGCTATTTCAAAGGCTGGACTCACTGGTCATGCTACCTTTATTCTTGAAGGGCTTGCTACAGGTATGTTATCTACAGCCATTCCAGTTGTGGCTGTTGTAACAGCTACACTGGTGAGCTTCTTTGTCTCTGGAGGATATAATAATGTCCAGCTTGGGCTTTATGGCGTGGGACTTTCTGCCGTGGGTATGCTTTCTACCCTCGGTATTACCCTTGCCACAGATGCTTATGGGCCTGTTGCAGACAATGCAGGTGGCAATGCTGAAATGGCAGGACTGCCTCCAGAGGTGAGGGAAAGAACAGATGCACTTGATTCACTTGGAAATACTACAGCAGCTACAGGTAAGGGTTTTGCTATTGGTTCTGCTGCACTGACTGCTCTTGCACTTATTGCAGCCTATAATGAGGATGTTATAAGATGGGGACGTCAATTTGGCCTTATGGATTTTGTTAAACATTTTAAGCCCCTTTTACAGGATCCACTTGTTATGGGGGGAATCTTTATTGGCGCTATGATGCCTTTCCTCTTCTCAGCCCTTGCCATTAAGGCGGTGGGCCGGGCAGCACAGGAAATTGTAATGGAGGTAAGAAGACAATTTAGAGAGATTAAAGGACTTCTTGAGGGCAAGGCTAAACCCGATTATGGAAGAGCAGTATATATAAGTACAAAGGCAGCTCAAAAAGAAATGATCCTGCCTTCTCTTCTTGCAATTTTAGTCCCAATTCTTGTAGGATATTTTATGGGACCCAATGCAGTTATGGGTCTTCTTGCTGGTGCGCTTACGAGTGGCTTTGCTGTTGCCCTCTTTATGGCAAATGCTGGAGGAGCGTGGGATAATGCCAAGAAGTATATTGAGAAAGGAAACTATGGTGGTAAAGGAAGTGAGCCTCATAAAGCCGGTGTGACCGGAGACACAGTGGGAGATCCTTTGAAGGATACGGCAGGGCCTTCCCTGAATATACTTATAAAGCTTATGTCAATGGTTTCCATTGTTTTTGCAGGGTTTGTTGTTAAATATAACTTGATAAGGTATCTGATTAAATGAAGAAAAGGGGAATTACCCTTATCCATGGGAATGCCTCCGCAAGGCTTGCACAGGAAATTTCCCACCATCTTGGTGTTCCCCTTACAGATGTTCTTGTTACAAGATTTAAGGATGGGGAGATCAGGGTTCAGATAAGGGAAAATATAAGAGGTTCGGATGTATTTATTATTCAATCTACCAATCCTCCTGCGGAAAACCTCCTTGAACTTTTGTTCCTTGCAGATGCAGCAAAGAGAGCCTCTGCCAAAAGGATTACAGCTGTAATTCCTTATTTTGGATATGCCAGACAGGACAGGAAAGATCAGCCGAGGGTTCCTATTTCAGCCAAGGTTGTAGCTGACATTATAGAAAAGGTTGGTGTGAACAGAGTTTTAACACTTGATCTACATGCTGACCAGATTCAGGGCTTTTTTGATGTGCCTGTGGATAATCTGTTTGTTACTCCTGTGATGAAGGAGTATTTTGGTGAACTTGATGCCAGAGAGTGGACAGTGGTGGCGCCTGATGTCGGGGCGACAAAGAGGGCGAGAGCTATTGCCAGGAAGCTGGGCAATCTCCCGCTTGCGTTAATTGATAAAAGAAGGCCAGAACCCAATGTTGCTGAGGTTTTGCACGTTATAGGCGAAGTTGCAGACAAAAGACTACTCATTCTTGATGATATAATAGACACAGGCAATACAATCGTGGTTGCTGCCAATAAGTTAAAGGAGCTTGGTGCACGCGAAATAAAGGTTGCAGCTGCTCATGCACTCTTTTCAGACAATGCAGAAAAGAAGCTATGCGGTGCTCCTATTGACGAGGTTGTGATTACCAATTCTATTGAGCATAAGAGAGAATTTAATATGAAGAAATTAAAGATCCTTTCTGTAGCTCCACTTCTTTCAGAGGCGATAAGAAGGATTCACGAAGAGGAATCTGTAAGTGAGCTCTTTATCTGAAAGGCTCCTTGAGGTAAAGGAATTACACAAGCGCTATAACAATTTTGAAGCTCTTGGAGGGGTAAGTTTTTATTTGAATAGGGGTGAAATCCTGGGATATCTTGGCCCAAATGGAGCCGGAAAGACAACTACTCTAAACATAATCGGTGGAGTATTACCATTTAACAGCGGAGAAATTTATTATAAAGGGGCTATAATAGACCCTGTACGGAATATTGAATACAAGAAGAATGTAGGTTATTTGCCCGAGGACGCTTCCATATATGAGCATTTTACAGTAAAAGAAGCCATAAATTTTTATTACAACATATACGAACTGGATGACTACAGAAAAGAGGTGGCCTATGAACTTCTGGAGGTTTTCGGTCTCTCAGACTATTTGAACCGTCAGATATATGGGTTTTCTAAAGGAATGAAACAGAAGCTATTGTTTATTTTAACAGTGATGACTGATCCCGACATTCTTTTGCTTGATGAGCCCCTTGCAAGTATGGATGCAGAATCAACTATTATTGTAAGGGAAATCCTTAAGAATCTCAGAGACAAAGGGAAGGGTATTCTTTTCTCTTCTCACATACTTGAAGTGATTGAAAAAATATGTGACAGAGTTGTTATACTTTCGGAGGGAAAAGTGATTGCAAGTGGGTCAATGGATGAAATAATGAAAATGTCATCTCTGGAAGAATTTTTCACAAAGCTTACAGGCAAGCAGGCCCTTTCTGAAAAGCTGGAGAAAGCGAAGAAGCTTTTGTAGATGTCTTACAGAAGACTTTTTTGCCTTTTCTACAAGGACATAACACTTTTTTTCCTCGGTCGGAGAAAAATACGTAAAAAAGCAGAGGTTATATACTTTGCGGTTGTATTTTTTATTTCCTTCTTTATGGGTATTTTTTATGCTAAGACCCAGTTTAAGACAATGCTTTTTCTGCTCTCTTTCACTTCTTTTTTGTATCTTTTAATGAGTTTTTTGTTTGAGCTAAAACATTTTATTTTTTTTGAGGAGGATATAAAGATTGTAAAAAGGCTCCCTGTTACCATGAGAGAATACTACATTTCAAAAGGGTTGCTCATAGTAATTTTTGGTATCATGTTTGCGACTACAATTACTATTGGAAATTTCGTGGGTGTATATTTTTTTGCAAATAAACTTGTATCATTATTACATCTGTTTTTCACTCTTCTTTTTAATACCTTTTTCAGCATAGCCTTTTCCATGTTTATCT
>JALVLE010000391.1 GCA_027033555.1 Caldifarciminota bacterium
CCATGGTATCCTCCCTTTTGTATTATTATATTAAATTATAAGGCGTCCCTGCGGTATATCAAAAATTAACGATTAATCTTCCCATTTGAACGTGTAAACCGAGTTAATCAGAAATTGTGAAAGCGTTTTTTTATTTTTTACAGCTTTTTCCAGCGGAGTGAACGCAATATCGTCCTTTTTTATTCCAACCAGCACATTAAATGTTTTTTGAGAGAGGGCTTTTAATGTACCCATCGCGAGGCGAAAGGCAAGCAGTCTATCGTGAAATACTGGAATCCCTCCTCTTTGAATATGACCAAGGACAGAGATCCGTATATCATATCCTATATTTTTTGATTTCAGAAGCTCGGCCACTTCACGTGCAGATGCCTTTCCCTCTGCAACTATAATAATAGAGTTCCTTCTGCCTTCTTCATATCTTTTTCTCAGCCTTGTGGCAAGTTCATCAACATCTGTTTCCACTTCCGGAATAAAAACCCCCTCTGCGCCTGTGGCTATTGCCGCGCTTACCGCAAGGAAGCCTGAACGGTGTCCCATAACCTCTATGATAAACGCTCTATCATGCGAGGAAGCTGTGTCTTTTATCTTGTCAACTGCATCCTGAATGGTGCTTAGAGCAGTATGCATCCCCAGTGTTTCGTCTGTGCCATAAATATCATTGTCAATAGAGGCAGGAAGTACTATACATTTTACACCTAATCTGGTAAGGTCGTAGGCGCCTCTTAAAGACCCATCGCCACCTATAACAACGAGAACGTCCACTTTGTCCTCCCTAAGAATATTTTTTACATGTTCCCTCACCGCAGGATTATCTTTAAATTCTGGAAACCTGGATGTACCGAGGATTGTGCCTCCCATTTTGAGAAGGCCGGCTACGTTGTCATAGGTGAGGTGATATTTTTCCCTGTAGGCAATGCCTTTGTATCCGCTTCTGTAACCCATGACCTCATACCCATTTTCAATAAGTGCTCTTGTGAGGTACCTTATAAGCGGATTCATTCCAGGAGAGTCACCGCCTGAAGTTATAATTGCAATTTTCATCTTCTCTCTCCTTTTGAAAGAATAAACAGTTTAATTACCTTTTCCATGGATTGATAATCGCCCTTAAATTTAATATCAAGATAGTACATATCGGGTTCAAGGCCTTGAATATCCAGTGGTATCTCTTCTATTGCGTGTCCTCTGAATTTGAAAAACTGTGTTTTCACCATTAAGCCTGAAAAATTTATAAAATCAATTCTGCCATCGCCTTCAAAGCCTACCTTGAACCTGAGATGTGCTTTTCCGTTTTTAACAGGATTGGGATAAATATATAAAAGGCTTATACCATGTGTTTTTGGGGTATTGTGTTGTATCTCAGGCACAACGTATAGATTGTGACGTGCGTTTACATATACATGTGGCTGTGTTGAGTTTTCTATTTCTTCTGAAATTGCAAAAATAAACCCATCACTGGTAATGTATGCAATATTCAGGTGGTTGTTGTTTCTGAGATTACAGATTATGGGATTCTGCACAGAGGAAGATGCCTGAAGCGGAAAGCCATACACCTTTTTACCATAAACAGTGTAAGCGTCAAGGTGTTCCCCATGAGCCACTATAATCTCATCTTGGCCATCTTTATTCAGGTCCCCTGTCACTATCCCCCCACAGGTAGTATCAGATATAGAAAGTGGGAAACCAGACATTAAAGCACCGTTGCTATTTATCACATACAAGAGTGAGTCAAGTACAAAAGCAAAATACGCACCATCTTTGTAGCTCCCTACAGCCACGTAATTTGCAGGTATACCGCTAAATGCTCTTTGCCATATAATATCGCCTGTAATATTTAAGGCTTCTACATGTCCGTTGCCTTTGATACTGAAGAAAGCAATTTCTGTGTCTGGAAACCTTGTAACGATGAATGGAGAAAAATAAGGAGCAGGGTAGGAATTACCAATACTCTCCACGTTCTCTCTATCATCAATGATATAAATTATTCCGTCTGTCCCCTGTGTGAAGATAAGACTTGAATTCAGTGTTCCAACTCCGTGTCTTAATGGAGAGGAAAGTCGGAAAGTATGTTTTTCATTGCCTCTAAGATCAAAAAGATGAAGTCTGGCATCATCGCTGCCTGCAAATACGTACAACGTATCTCTGAAGCTTCCAAAAGAAATAGTACCCCTTATTTCATTACCGGTAGATTGGCTCCACACTCTAAAGACAGTGTCTCCCTGGTAGGTATAAAAATATATCTTCCCTTCCTGTGTTGCCATTGCTATATACAGAAGAGAATCTGTTTTTAATATGGCAGGTGGACTTATAGGCCTATCTGCCCCTATACTATCTTCAAAAATCACATTGCCGGCATTTTCTACCAGGCTAAAGAGGGTAAAAGAGTCAATGGTGACTGTATCCAGAGAGGTAAGGTCCACAGAATCTACATATATGTACTGACAGATGGCAAAAACAGAGTCATATTCCATGTAACTTTTCACAGGTGTATTAATTATCATGTAATAAAGGTTGCTGTCTCTTACACTATACCCAATCCTGATTGGAAACCCTGATATGCTTTTCTCACGTTCTACAATAACACGCATGCTTTCAGAAATTGTATCTGGCATGATGAAAACAAGATTTGTAAGGTTGTTTTCGTTGTCATTGCTTGATGGCGTTGTCCATGGTGCCAGGATGGTGTTGTTGCCTTTAAAGTAAGTGTCGTAAGGACAGCCAAACCAGGTGTAGGCATAAGGAGATAAGTCTGTCCATTTTTCAAAATCCTGCACGTGATCTGCTTCCACAACATCTACTGCCATGGGTCTTACAGCATTTACTTCGTTGTATGGATAGTATTCCCATAAAATCCTCTCATCTACATGCCATGTGAGGATGCCGTCTGCAGGTTCAAGATAATCGTTTTCCCCGAAAAAGTGAACCAGAACACCGTTCTTCCATTTACCAAATACCCGGGCTGTATCGTTGCAGATCACCGTATCGTTAAATGTAAGATTGGTTTCAAGGTTTTCAAATAAAAAGTATTCATGGGCGTTTACAGGCACTTTCAGAAATCTTATTCCACTATAAGGGTTTTCAGCAAAGTATGGCACAGTATAATACAAATTTCCGTTTTTTCTTAGCGAGAAGCTGTCTATACCCACTGATATGGGTAGAAGGGTGATTGTGTCTGGCTTTTCTCTTGCCGACAGAACCTTCAGTATTCTGTGATCAACAAACCCTTCGCCAAAAAGGTATTTTAAAATCCAGTCAGTCCAGAGGCGTGTCCAGGCGTTGGGGTATGGTGGTAGTACGCCTGATGGGATGCCCTCAGCAGCAAGGTACGTTCCTGTTGTCATTATCCCAAAGGCACCCACTCCAGAGCCATTGTATCGGGTATCGTAAAGATCGGGATAGAAGAACATGTTATGTCCGGATTCATGGAAAAGCGTGCCGTTGATTCTCACATCTATTCCGTCCTGACTCATGGTCTCGCTCATTATTTCTGCGTCAAATACTGTGTCCTGTCCATTGTTAAGAACTATATATGGCACGCCAAGGTAATACTCCAGAGCCCCTGCGGGGACCGTTACAGCTGGCATGTCGTAAGGGGAGTCAAAATTTAAGTCTGTTTGCCAGGCAGAACCTGGGTGAAAGATTACGTATCTATCAAACACACCTTCCAGATAGTCTTTTACGCCATTATTATCAATGTCTTCAAAACTTACTGTACTGTCTTCATCAGCTGCTCTAAATGCATCTCTCATAAATGTTACAAGCCCAAGTTCTGGATCCTGGCCCCATGCAGAGTAGTATCCCATTTTATGGGGCACTCTATAAGGGGGGAGGCCTGAGTCCGGTTTTACCACCCATTCCACCCTCACTTTTCCATAAGTTGCAGCTTCATAGTAATCTGCAAGTGCCTCTATAAGTGTGTTAAAGTAGGTCCAGTCATGAGGAGGGTCATAATATGGATTGTAAATAGGTTCACCGTTACAATCTGTGCCTATTATCATGGGTTCTCCATTTCCTGTCAAAACAAAAGTCCCATCTCCTGTGGATTTTGGGTCATCTGGTTGTTCCTTCTGAAATTCCACTCTTAAAACAAGGAGTCTTATTATCACTGGTTGTTTTGCGTGTTTTTGGGCAAACCTTTTAAACCTCCTTATGGGGGGATATGTTTCATAAGTAAAATGCCTGTTTAGCTCCGCCAGTCGCCTTTTTATTTCACCGTATCTTTTGATTATGAGATGGGCGTTGCGTACCCTGTAATTGGTATTATATTTTTTAAAGCCTGTGATTTTTCCTTCCTGGTTTAGAAAATTAAGAGTTAAAACTATAGAAAAAAATGATAACATGACTCCTCCTTTTATTTTATATTTTAAGCCCCTTTATAGGTTTTAAAAAACAAAGACCGTATTTTATTGTTTAAGATTTTCCTCTGTGGTTTCTATGAGATGGTTTAAGTATTTCATCTGAGCTTTTACCTGATTAATCCAATCTTTTAAAGCCTTTTTCCCCATGGGAGTTATTGTATAGACCCTTTTAGGCGGACCATTTTCTTCTGGCATTCTCCACTTTGACTTTACAAGCCCCATTGCCTCCAATTTCCTCAATACCCTGTATGCAATTCCTCTTTCAAGAAACTCTGAAGATATACCGTATTCGTGGGCTTTTTCTATTAATTTATACCCATAAGAGGGGGCTCTGACAAGAAGAGCAAGAAAAACCACTTCAATAAACTCGCCACTTTTGAAACCCAGTATCCTGTATTTACACCTTTTCAACTTTTGCCAAGTTGTTCTTTAATCTCCAGAATCATTGATTTAAGCTCAGCAATCTGTTTACGAAGATCCTGTACTTCAAGTTTAAGTCTCCTTATTTCCTCATTCTCTCCTTCGGAGTGAGGGCCGTGTCCTTCATGGTGGTGCTCGTGGGGGGCTTCATTGTAATGATAATCCCCTTTCAACATTTCCTTGAGCACATCTTTTACCTTCCCATAAGCTCCTACAACTGGTTTTATGCCGTATTGCTTAAAGAATTCCTGGGCTCTTGGTCCCATGCCCCCTGTAACAATTATGTCTGCTCCTATGGTGTGAATAAATGCCGGTAATTCGCCAGGGTTGTGTTCACCTGGATATGGGTTTTCAATGGATTCCACTTTTTTTATCACGTTCCCATCTACAATTTCTACCAATACAAAGTATGGAGCGTGGCCGAAATGATAGCTTATTACGCTATCAAGATCCCTGGGTTCGTCTGCTGTAAACGCTATTTTCATGTTTTTCGCCTCCCTTTGATATCTATTTTAATGCAAAAATAGCATATATGCAAATTGCACATATATCTAAGTCAACATATATCTAAGTCAAAAATCACGTCTTAGAAATTTTTATTAAGTTTATTGACATACTTTGAAAGGAATTTTAAACCATCTATACTATCCTGGATTATATTGTTAAGGGGGGTGATGTTTTTGTCAAGAGCCAGGTCCGGATCAATTTCCGCTATTTTTATGGTGGTTTCGTTTTCTCCTGCCATGAAAATAGTATTACCTCTGGGGTCTATAATCTGACTTCTTCCTGTAAATCTTGTATCATATTCCTGGCCAAGTCTGTTAGCAGTTACAGAGAATACTCTGTTTTCTATGCTTCTTATTCGCATACCTGCCTGACCAAGTCCAGGAAGCACCAGGTTCGCTGAGTGGGCGAGTATTTGTGCTCCTTTCAGCATTAAGAGCCTTGCGTGTTCTGGAAAAGCCCAATCAAAACATATCATAAGTCCTATTTTCACTCCTTTGTAATCTATAACCACAGGCTCATTGTGTGATAGGTCAAAAAGCTTTTTCTCCTTGAAAAAAAGATGTAGTTTTTGGTATTTAACTACCTTCCCATCTGGATAAAAGGCTGCCTGAGAATTGAATAATCTGCCCTTTTCTTTCTCCGCAAGACCGGTTATGATGAGTGTATTGGTGTTTTTGGCAAGTTCAAGGAAGAATTTGCTCTGTTTTCCTTCCGGGATTTCATCCGCAAGAGGCAATAATTCCTCTTTGGTTGAAAATACATACCCTGTGGTTGCAAGCTCAGGTAAAATTATTATGTCACTTTGTTTTATAATCTCTGAATGTTTGCTGATAAATTCCAAGTTTTTTTCAGGCTGTCTGTGCTCTGGTTTAAATTGAAAAAAGCCTATTTTAAGTGTCTTCATCACTAAAAACTTCTGCTTCAAAGCGGTATATTTCAACAAGAGGGTCCTTATAGCAGTCAGGTGGGAGGCCAGCTTTTAGACAGGTATAGGCCAGAAATTCTGGAAGAGTCCAGCCTTCTTCTACGGGAACCTGGGGCAGTAAAAGGCCAGAATAAAGGCCCTTTTTCATTAAAAGTCCGTCTCTACCTATTTTAATTTCGTCAAGAGAGGAAACTTTATAAAGTGGAGAGAGAACTGAGACTTCGTAAGACAAAAAAGGCAGTTCCTCCACACTAACCGGTGGAAATCTTGGATCACCCAGTGCTGCTTCTTTTGCCACTTCCCAGACTGTTATATAAAGGGGCTTTATTGGTATAACGTATCCGATGCAGCCGCGAAGCTCGCCGTGTTTTTTTAAGGTTACAAATGCCCCTCTGTTTTCTTTTAGCACAGGGTCATCGGGGATGGGGGGCTCCCCCCATTGCCCTTTTACAGCGGTTTCCACGCTCATTCTTGCAAGTTTTAATAAAAACTCTTTTTGTTCTTTGTTTAGTGCCATGTTATACCTCCTTTGAAAATGCTATGGACAGGTATCCTACAACGTAACCTGTATAATCTCCCGTAACTTCAGCAGAATTTGTATAATCAATGAAGTGTGGCGTGAGATTTTTACCTTCTGCAGCAATTAGAAATGCCGTTATTCCCATTGCGCCACAGGCCATTGCTTCTTCGCTCATAACAGCTCTGTAAAACTCCTCGGGATCCATTTTCATTATTAATTCCCGTGTAAGTGCATCGTGTTGCAATGCTTCCTCGTAGCTGTATCCATGGTAAAGGTCAGAACTTATGATAATAGCTACACTTTTCTTATCAAGAAAGGGTGCAAGAGCCTTTCCAATAGAAGGGAGAACTCCTTCCTTCGGGAAACCGAACACTATGGGTACGATTTTTGTGTTCATACCAAGAGAATATTGAATAAAAGGGAGCTGAACTTCAAGAGAGTGCTCTTTTATGTGGAAGAGTGGTTCGTCCAGAA
>JALVLE010000392.1 GCA_027033555.1 Caldifarciminota bacterium
CTTACCTGCTCACTCTTTGCCGGCATCCTTGCCAGGATAAAGGGATGGCCTGTTTCCCAAATGCCGGCGATCAGCTCCCTGAGTGATTTTTTGTCCTGGTAAATAAGACCGCATGGTTCACCAAGTTCACGGCTTCCAAGAAACTCGAATCTTTTTATAAAGCGATTTCTGACGAGCACCAGGGGGGCGGCAGCCGATATGCCTGCTGCCGTATTGATAATGAAAACATAGAGCTGCCCAGGACGACAGAATGCTCTAGCACATGAACTTAACCAATCATTCTGCAAAAGAGGAGTTCTAAATGGTTCGGCCAACCTGTTCCAGGCATCTGCCAGTAGTGCCAAAGCATCCGGGTCCCTTATAACTTCCAGCATGAATATTCAATCAATTCATTTTATTCATCCGTCGAGATATAATTTTGGAAAGACCTCAAACTTCACTTCTGTGCAAAATAATCTCTTTTATTCCACGGTGATTTCTTTTATCAACTGCATGGCTAGCTTATCCAGAGCCGCATGATATGCCTCAGGGACAAGGTGTGTCCCGTCGGGTTGGGCGTAATCTGGCCTGAGATGCCTATCAGTATCACTTATCCTAAGAGCTCCCTCCAAGTCAAGGAGAGGAAGACCCTCTTGCGCAGCATAATCCCTTATAAAATCATTAAATTTTAAAAGGGACTTAAATTTGCCAGGACTCGACTTGTCACGCTCCATGGTAACGGGGACGACCGTGGCTAGGATAGGGATTATGTTACGAGAACGAATTTGTTTCACCCATACCTTGATCTGTTCTTCACTTGATTCCAAATCTCTTGGGAAATAGGCCGAACATTCCTTGATTATAATGGCGTATACTGGAAAGGGTGCATTTAGGAGATTGTTTAACTCCACACTTTTGTCGAAATCGTACCTGCAACGATAGCTCAATACAATATCTTTTCCCATGTGGTGTCTTTGCGTGAGTTGCGGAAAATTCCAGGCCTTGCCTACGGATGCCCCCACTAAAACAACGTATTTCATTATACTACCAGATTTGGGTATCACCTCTTTTTTAAAATTCTTATAAAGGAGCCTGCCCTTGAAGTCTGTTCTTTTGATTTCTATTAAATAAGGCTTACCGTTTTCTAGATTCCTAAAGAGACAATAACCAAATTTATCAAAAGCCTTTTCTTTCTTGTAGGTTGTTCCTGAAGATATAGTTATCTTTAGGGAATCAGGATACCAATTCTGTGTATTGATCACCACTATCGCACTGTCCAAGGGAATAATCTCTTGGAATGGCAAGTCACGACGCATTGACAGCGCCATCCAAACAAGCGCTGCCAACGAAATAATAATTGTAGCGAAAATTATACCCTTAAGATACAATTTTATTTCCTCCCAATTTATTTATACAGCCCATCCCACTTAAAACGAAATAAGGCGTATTCTCCAGCCAAACTAAAAAAGCCTAGCAAAAAAAGCAAAATTCCAGAAAACTCATGAAAAAATCCTTGGGCTACACGAGCACCGAGATAGTTAGCAAGAATACCCGTACCAGTAACTCTTAAGATGTTAACCAATAATGCTAAGAATATAGTAGAAATAAGAAGCAAGGCCTTGCAGTACCATTGTTTTAACATCAATGCAAACATGCATCCCAACATCATATAAGAGTATAGAGATCTGATTCCACTGCAAGCCTCTGCTACTTCCAGTTGCATGGAAGAGAGAAACAGGATATTACCTTCTTTGTACACAGGTATTCCTATAAGACTGATCAAAACAGAGGATACCTTAGTTACAAAGAGTTTCAATGGATTAGTCATTAGTATATAATATGCTGATGGAATAGGAAACATAAATATCAGAAACAAGATTGCTGGGATAAACTTCTTAGTAATCTTCCAACCACAATTAAACAGAACCAGGTTGAAAATTATTGACAGAATCGAGATAAAGGTGAGTGTGTGAAAGTTGGTCTGCCAGGCGATAAGATAAGTTGCAACTGAAATACAAAATAGAGGCAGTCCTATCCATGATCCTTCTATATCTTTGACATTTAGTTCATCACGTTTCATCCAGATAAAATATATAGAAAGAGGTATGACCACAAAACCGTGTGAATAATCTGGCTCTGAATACCAAACTGAAAAAAGATTCATGATAACCGGAATAAATAGCAAAATAGATAAAATGACAAGACAGTATACCAGTAAACTGTTTATCCTCTTTAAGACTTTCTGGCGGCCTGACATCGCCACAGTTTCCGTTGCAAAGGTCATTGTAAGAATTTCCTTAGTAAAGGGTAGAGTGCCTCAACAAATGAAGACAAATATTGAGACATTTCCTGCTCTGCCCCGGGTTTGGGGACAGGTACCGTAACCCGCACAAAAGCATTTTTGTCTGACTGACCCCTTATTTTCGCCCAGAACATATATAGTTTCTGGATACCTCTGTTTGCAAAG
>JALVLE010000393.1 GCA_027033555.1 Caldifarciminota bacterium
CTATAATCCCAATCAAAGTGGTGATACCACACGTATAATCCGTGTTCATTTTTTTCAAGCCGACTTGCAAGAAATTTTGAAGCGTTGATGAATTGTCTGCAGGATTTTTTCTCCCCCTTTACGCAAAGATTGTAATGTCCAAGTCCAAATTGTGCTATTGCTATTGGATTGTATTGTTTCCCTATTGTGCCGTGGTAATTGAGTAAAGGAATACCATTTTTATCAAAAGGACCCTGGTATCTGGCTTTGTAATAGAATTTTTGATAATAAGGACCAAGTTTATTGTAAGAGGCATCAGGGTTTATTTCAGGCCTTCCATGCCAGAAAGATAGCTGGCTTTCTTTTTTTAATACGTAGGCACTTAAAATACGCTTTAAATAGTTTATTCGGTTTTTCACCCTTTAAAATACTCCTTAAGATTTAAAAGCACTTTTGTGGCAAGATTCAGTGTTGACTCAAAATCACTTGTACTAAGAAGAGAAGTGGGAGAGTGAATATTCCTCACCGGCGTTGCGATAATAGCCACTTCTGTGTTTTTTATAGCATAGGCTCCACCATCTGTGCCACCCACTCCCGGCATTTTGTACTGGTATGGAATATTGTATTTTTCTGCTATACTTTCTATGAATGTGAGAAGCTTTCTTGATGGGATTACACTTTTGTCCATAAGGGTAAGTGCAGGGCCTTTTCCCATTTGTGTAATCCTGTCTTTTTCGGCTACACCTTCAATATCTGTTGCAAGAGTTCCTTCAAATACGAGTACAAGGTCTGGATTATAATACTCTTTCACCACCTGGGCCCCTCTCAAGCCTACTTCTTCCTGGGTCGCAAAGACAAATAACACGTTGTAAGGAAGTGAAACATCCTTTAGTGTTTCTATCAGGTACAGAAGCACGGCACATCCCACTCTGTCATCAAAGGCTTTGCCCATCACTTTTCCATTGATAGTCCTTGCAGGATAATAGATCACTCCAGGCGTACCCTGATTAATACCCAAAGAAAGTACCTCTTTTTTTGAGTCTGCGCCTACATCAACCCATAAGTCTTTTAGTTTTAAGGGTTTCTGTCGCTCTTCTGGCGAAAGCACATGTGGCGGGAGTGTGGAAAATATGCCTTCTACAAATCCATTTTTAGTTTTAAAGGTGATTATGTGTCCTGGTAGGATTCGTTCATCGTAGCCACCGATTGGTACTACCTTTATAAATCCTCTTTCTGAGATGTATTTTACCATGAAGCCAACTTCATCCATATGGGCGTCAAGAATAACGGTGTATTCTCCTTCGCCTTTTTTGTAAACGATAAGGTTGCCTCTTTTATCCGTTTTGTACTCGTATCCTGTTTCTTTAACCTTATCTATAATATAACTTCTTACATCATCCTCAAAGCCCGCTGGCCCAAAAAGGTTTGAAAGTTCCATGAGTGTTTTTACAGAGTTCTTAATATCCATTTTTTTCCTCCAGGTATAAGTTAAATTATAAAACAAAAAACTTGAAACCTGAATGAGAATGAAGATTTCCACATGTTTTCACTTATAATTTAAACCATGCAGAAGCTAAGACAATTAATTTATAGAATTGATGGGAAGGGATATAAAGAATACAAAGTTTTAAAGGGAAGATATGATTTTGGCAATTTTCTCCTCTTTATAGACCATGTACAGGGTGATCCCTTTGCATCACCTTCAAGGGTAAGGGTAAGAATTCCATTTATTAAAACGGGTTACCCTGAAGAACTCTTTGACGGAAAAGAAAAAATCGTAGCAGGATGTGATTTTATTTTGAGAAAGGTTTACAGATATTTTAAACACGTTTCTGAAAAAGAAGGAAGTGGTAAAAGTGGTACACTCAGTGTATTAAAGCCTTCACATCTTGTGTTGCGTCAGAGCGCTGTAGTCATTAATGGGCAAAATCTTGAAGTCAGGTTTTTAGTGGGATTGCCAGCGTTCGGCAGGAAAATAAACGGGAAAGGTGCACTCAGGATCTTTTTTGATAAAATACCGGGCATGGTGAAAGATACACTGTATTTTAAACCCGGTGACTATGATAGCCTGAAGGCGCATGTTTTTCTAAAAGAAGATCAGACTTATCTCAGAGAAAAACTAAGCACCAATGACCTTGTTGCTTTTATTGCTAACGGCTCCGTTTTGCCCAGGGAAAGCGGGGTGAGTGAAAGGCCTCTTAAAGGAGCCATACCATTTAAATCACCAGAAGAACTTGAGGTGTCCTTTGATTTGCCTCATTTCGGGGTAGTTAAAGGAATGGGGATAAGAAAAGGAATTACTCTTATTACAGGTGGGGGATACCATGGTAAATCCACAGTACTTACAGCAATTATGGAGGGGATTTATGATCATGTGTTAGGGGACGGAAGAGAGCTGGTTATTTCCATTAAAGATACTCATTATATTCGGGCAGAGGATGGAAGGCGCATAGAAAAAGTGAATATCAGCCCTTTTATTAATAACCTTCCAATGGGGATTGATACAACTTCTTTTTCAACAGACAATGCGTCTGGTTCCACCTCTCAGGCTGCCAATATACAAGAGGTCATTGAGATTGGTGCAAAGGTGCTCCTACTTGATGAGGATACATCGGCCACCAATTTTATGATACGGGACAGAAGAATGCAGGAACTTATAAGCAAGGATAAAGAACCCATTACACCTTTTATTGACAGGGCACGTGAGCTCTATGAGAGATATGGGATCTCAACAATTCTCATTGCTGGTGGAATTGGTGATTACCTTGATATAGCTGATACTGTAATACAAATGGACACATTTGAGCCTTATGATGTAACAACAAAGGCTTACGAGATTGCCCGAAAATTTCCTTCACACAGGAAAGATGAGGGGGCTGTAAGTCCTTACTCTGTATATATGCGCATACCCCAGAGAGAGAGTATTGATCCTCACAAAGGAAAAAAGGACTTTAAGATAGATGCACCCCGGAACAGGATAATTCTCTTTGGATACAATGAGATAGACCTTATGAAGGTCCCGGAGGTACTATTAAAGGAGCAAACAAGAACCCTTGGATATATGTTACTCTACCTTTTAAAAAAAGGACACATTGATAATAAAAGCTCAATGCGGGATCTGAAAAGAATACTTGATGATATAGACCTTTCTGAACTCAGCCCATTTTTATATCCTTATGGAGATTTCTGTGAGGTCCGGGCAGATGAGGCCATAAAGGCTTTAAATCGCTTGAGAACATTGAAAGTTAAACAGAAGTTCTAAGTTGCTCGTTTCTCACAGGTGAGTACATAGCAAAAAGGCTCATATAGTATTCTTCTGTCCTCTTTGCTATTTTTTCCCATGAAAGATTTTCTTTTACATAAAAGAGCGCCCTCTGAGCCACTTTTAAAATGGTATCTGGATTATTCATTGCGAATAAGAGAACTTTTCTGAGCTCTTTCTCATTTTCTTTTTCAAAAATAAGCCCCAATTTGCCATTTTTAAGGGTTTCTATATATCCCTCAACGGAAGATGCAATGATAGGCAGGCCGCTTGCCATTGCCTCAAGAAGGATTATCCCAAAGCTTTCACCTTTTATTGATGGGGCAACCAGAATGTCTGCTGTTCTATAATATTCAGCAAGTGTCCTTGGGGAAACCTTTCCCGGGAAAATTGCATTTATACCCATTTTCTTTGCCATAGCCTTGTATTTATTAACCAGTGGACCAGAACCTACTGCTATAAGACGAATTTGCCCTTGCATGCCTTTTAGGGCATGTAAAAGAATGTCAAGACCTTTTCTGGGTTCCATTCTTCCGACAAATAAAATATTGTAGTGACCATCCGCAAGGTGGTCTATTTTTCTACCAAAAGGAGTGAATCTCCGTGTGTCCACTCCATTAGGGATAATAACCATATTTGGTATGTTAAAGTGTTTTTCAATTGTTAGCTTTGCAGATACAGATACTGAAATACCTCCGTGAAGGTTTGAAAAAGCATGCTTAAGAAGGGGTTTGAAGAGTGTGTACCCAAATGACTTTTTATGTTGAGCATGAAAAGTTGCCACCTTTATGGAAGATGCGTTTTTTTGACATTTAGCAAGGGCTGAGAAAAATGGAAGTGTGGGAACAGGGGCTCCCTGAATATGGATTATGTCAAAAGGATTGGTTTTAAGAAACTGTCTTAATCTCCATATACTTAGTGGAGTATAAGTAAAAGCAACAAGAGAACCATTTGCAGGGAAGAATGTTGCTTTGCCTATGCGTAGAATTTCAAATCGGGGAGCTGAAGGCAATGGAATAAAGTCAGAAGAAGGATACACGGGTGCTATTACATATACTTTGTGCCTTTTTGAAAGCTCGTTGGCAAGATAAAAAGTATGTTCGGCTATACCACCTGTGTATGGGTAAAAATGCTCTGTGATGAACACAATCCGCATAGACAGGATAAATTATACAATATTCCCCTGGTAATCTGTAATATTCAAAATACAACATTGGGACTTCTTACTTCCCCAACCGTTTTGCAGAATTTATAATTTAATCGTGAAGAAGCTCCAGTGGTATGTTTTAAAGAGGTTTTTGATATTTCTCGGCCTGTTCACGCTGGGCGCGATGTTTATTTTTGTTGTTGTTAATTTCTTTGAGCGTCTTGACCAGTTCGTTTCCCATAAGGCAGCGTTCCATGTTATTGTGAAATATTATGTGTTTCAGCTGGGATATATTTTTAATCTAATGTTCCCAGTTGCTCATTTACTGGCTCTGTTTTTGTCTTTGGGCGAGCTTGCTATGAAGAATGAAATACTTGCCATAAGGGCAGCGGGAATAAGTCTTAAAAGGGTGTTTATTCCGCTGCTGGTCTTTGGATTTTTTTCCTCCATACTGGATTTGTTCGTGGCAGAAGTGCTTGGTTATCCGGGTTATCAAAAGTCAGAGAGGGTAATGCGTGTGGAGGTACAGAAAAGAAAGCCCATTTTTGGCAGGATAAGTGGCGAGAATATCAGTTTTTTCTGGAAAAACAGGCTGTATTATTTTGGGTATATCAACCGAATAAGAAATATTGGGAGTAAAATCACCATTATTGAATTTGAAGGAGACTCAATAAAGAGGCAGATAACAGCAAAAAACGGTTATTTCAACGGAAAATACTGGGTTTTAAAGGATGGGACAGAGAGGAGAGTAGGGCTTAAAAAGGATACTCTGATTTTCTTCAGAAAAAGGCCATATCCTGAATTTAACATTACCCCCTTTGAATTTCTCAAAAAGAGGAGCAGGCTCATATACACACCTGCTAAAGAATTGAAAGAGGTTATTGACAAAAAGAAAAAGGCAGGACTTGATTATACTGCGGAGCTTGCAGAGTACCTCTCACGCTTTGCCTTTCCCTTTTCCTGCTTTGTGATGCTCTTTTTTGGTATTCCCCTTGCCTCTTCAATGAGAGGAAAGGCAAAGGCAACGGCTTTTGGACTTGCCCTCTCGCTTGCATTTTTGTACTGGGGAATGTTTCAGGGAATAAAACTTGCAGGCTCGCTTGGGAAAATTAATCCCTATCTTTCTGCATGGCTCACGAATATTATATTTTTCGTGCCTTCTTTATACATGTATTTCAGAATTGACGATTGAGCCTTTCTAAAGTCTGCTTGAAGAAATCCTCTTCATTAATGATTGTTAAGTCAATCCTTAGGTATAGAAACTTCTCCCTGTATGCCTCGGGTATTCTATAAAAATCCTTTTCAGTGGTGATTATTGGGGCGGGCTTTTTTGAAAGTTCTCCTAAAAAACCTTCTTTAAAAAAGGTGTGGTCTAAAAAAGAGTGGTGTTTTAAAACCCTGATGCTTAATTTATTTTCAATTATCTCTTTAAATTCACTGTTTTTTGCAATTGCTGAGAGCAATATAGCCTCTTTAATTTCTTTTATAGGCACTTTTTCGTCTTCTTTGTTATAAATACCTTTTATTTCATAATACGCTGAAAAAGTGGGTTTTCCCATAAATTCCCTTACGTCTTCAGGCTGGTTGAATCTGAAATTTACAATCACAATGTCTGCTCGCTTCAATGCGGATAGGGGTTCTCTCAGTCTGCCAAAGGGGAATACATGACCACCGTTTTTGTATAATTTGTCTGTTATAAGCGCAATATCCACATCCCTTTTCAACCTGAAGTACTGAAATCCATCGTCAAGTACAAAAACTGTGTTTACCTGTGGTTTTATTGCTTTAATCACCTCTTCTCTCTTTCTATTGACATACACGGGCACATTCGTTCTTTTAAATATCATATAAGGCTCATCACCGCACTCTTTCGCAGAGAGCGTATTTGTTGTGATACACGGCTTTTTTATTTTTCTCCTGTAGCCCCGTGAGAGTATAACAGGGCTATATCCTTTGTTTTTCAGGTATTCTGCAATCTTTACAACAAGCGGTGTTTTGCCTGTCCCACCCATTTCTATATTGCCTATTGAAAGGGTTTTGCCTATTTTAACGCTACGGGTAAATCGCCTTTTTGCCCAAACTCCCCAGTAATAAGGTGATAAAAGATAAAGCATGAGAAAATTATAAAACTAAAAAGAAGCTCAGAGGAGGATTATAAAAGTTCTTGGGAACGCAAGAGGTAGAATTTAAATGATTTTGATGTATTACTATAACATTTGACCATCTATAAGAGGGTCTTTAAAATTTAGTTATATGAGTAAGTTTGTGTTTATTACAGGGGGTGTTGTATCAGCCCTTGGTAAAGGAATTGCCACAGCTTCAATAGGATTTCTTTTAAAGAGAAGGGGATACAATGTTATTCCTCTTAAGTTTGACCCATACCTTAACGTTGACCCTGGTACTATGAGCCCTTTTCAACACGGAGAGGTGTTTGTAACAGACGATGGTGCGGAAACAGACCTTGATTTAGGACACTACGAGCGCTTTTTGGATATATCCCTTTCAAGGAAAAACAATGTGACAGCAGGCCAGATTTACTACACTATAATTGAAAATGAGCGGGAAGGCAGGTACTTGGGAAAAACCGTTCAGGTTGTGCCGCACTTAACCGATGAGATAAAGCGCAGGGTTTTAATGCTTGAGGAGGACGGTGCAGACGTGGTGCTTGCTGAAATTGGTGGCACGGTGGGTGATATTGAGTCTCTGCCATTTCTTGAGGCTGCAAGGCAACTCAGGCTTGAGCGGGGTTTTGAAGATGTGATTTTTGTTCATCTCACCCTTGTCCCT
>JALVLE010000394.1 GCA_027033555.1 Caldifarciminota bacterium
GCTATTACATTGGAAGGGCCAGGGAGGACAACTGCGTGAGTGATACCCCAGGAAAGGGCTTCTTTTATGGCCAGGTCTTCCGGATGAATCGCATATGAAGTCTGAAGCTGGGGAGTTACAATATCGGATGATTCGTTGAGATCAAACTCATTAAATCCAACCCCGTCTTCGGCTATTCCAAGATATGTATGAAGGTCAATCATACCGTACAAAAGGTAAAGCTCATTTCCGTCTATTTCTTCGCTATCATTCAGCCCATGGCCTATTTCTGCAATCCTGTTGCCGGTGATTTTTAAATCACCCTTTACTATTTTTTGGCCAGTTAAATCAAGAATCTTTGCATTTTTAATAACCACGTTGGCCTCCGGGTTCTTATTGCTAATTGATTCAAAAATTATATGCATTTTCAAGTGTTTAATCAATTTATCTCACAGGTG
The DNA here is from genome assembly GCA_027033555.1 of Caldifarciminota bacterium. Taxonomy (GTDB): domain Bacteria; phylum Hydrothermota; class Hydrothermia; order UBA1063; family CAJXJZ01; genus CAJXJZ01. The sequence goes on from JALVLE010000394.1 coordinate 438, forward strand.
TTTTACATATGCCGCATAACCTGCAGAAATCCGGTTGACATATTGGAGTGAGACGGCCATTTAAGTATTTCTGTTTTTCTCTTTTTATAAAAGTCTCTGTGGTGCCGGTCTTCACAGGATGTGTTTTTATCAGTTTTTCTATAAAATCTTTATTGTAAAGGTATTTTTCTGGTATAATGTTTCTTTTCAAAGGCTCTCCAAAAAATACCTTTTTGTAGAGTGCAAGTCCGAAATGCTCATCACCTCTTGCCGAAAGAGCTTCTATCTTTGCATGATGAAATGAAGGCAGGTTAATGTGAACCCTTTTAAGCTTGATGCTACGCAGTATCTTTAGTTTCTCTTTTATATCTTTTTTATCCGAAAAGATTGCATCCTGCAGGGGAGTGTGGAATTTTGGAATAAATATGCTTACAGTTACGCGAATACTGCCTTTAAAGTTCTTTTGTATGGTGTTTAAAAGCTCAGCTATTTCAAACACGTTCTCAGGGGTTTCCCCTGGCAGACCTATCATAAAATAGAGTTTTAGGCTCATAAACCTTTCTTTTTCCATAATATGTAAGAGTTCCAGAATTTCAGCATCATCATAGTCTTTGTTAATACTTTTTCGGAGGGATTTCCCTGTCTCTGGTGCTATTGTAATGGTTTTTACTCCTTTTTGTTTCATAATTTTGAAGAGCGCAGGGTTTTTAACAAGTTCTGAGAGCCCCATGGAAGAGAAGGAAAACCTCTCAAAATAGCGGGCAGCGAAGTTGAGAATATCCATTATTTCTGGATGGGAGAGTATTGCGCTTCCCACAAAACCAATGGAGTTAAAGCTTTTTTTACCGGCGTTTATAAGATCTTTCAGGGTATCAAAAGGTACGAACCTTGGTGGGAGGTATGCGTGGCCGAGAAGACAGAACCTGCATTTGCGGGGGCACCCCCTCTGGATTTCAATGAGGTGCATTTTAAATAGTGAGTGTTCTGAGGCTATGGCTGAATAAGCTTTTGTTTTGGAAAGATCCTGTAGATAGGCTCTTGTGGCTTTTTCCTTTTGCAAAGGAACGATTGCCCATTCTTTCTGGGCAAGAAGCTTAAGAAGCTGTTCTTTTTCTTTATAAACCCAGATAGCGTTTTTAAAAATTTCTTCTGCTTCCCCTATAAGTATGGCATCAAAAAAGGGTAAAAGGGGGCGTGGATTCAATATAGTTGCTGCCCCACCGGCGACTATAACAGGATACGTGCGCTTTTCTCTTAGAGGCTCAATTTTCCATTTTTTAAGTATGAGCAGAACCCTTTCGTAATCTGGTTCAAATGGAATAGAAAAAAAGATAATCGGAAAGTCGGAGGGATTCTCTCCTTTCAATAAAGTTTTTTCAGAATCAAGGAATAGAAAATCTACGTCTCCGTATTTTTTGAGTATATGAAATAGGGCATGAGGGCCAAGGTTTGATAGCCCAAAAGCTCTATCTTCTGGAAATACGATAAGAGCTTTCCTTTTGTACGGTACTGTTATTTATTTTTCCTTTTTATCTTCTTATCTATTTTATCAAGTATTGACGGTTTACGTCCTATAGTTGTTCTTATTGTAGGTAATGTTTCCTCCACAGGAGGCTCGTATGTTTCTGTGAGACCCTTAGAGGGTTTTTCTCTGGGTTCTTCTTCCTTCCCGCTTGTTGCTATAATAGTCACCTCCACATCGTAATCAGGCTCCTCACCGTAGGGGAATTCTCCCACCCCAAATATTACTTCATGCTCCTTATCCTCTGTATTGGTGACTTCTTTTATATAATTTATAGCATCCTGAATTCGTTTTAAAGAGATGCTCTTGGGACGTCCTGTGAAGTACACGAGAATATTCCGGGCATTTATCATGGTGCTATTTTCAAGAAGAGGGTTGTTGATTGCTTTTTCCACTGCCTCCATAACAGCGTTTTTGCCTGCGCCTGTTGCACTTCCCATAATGGCTCTACCACCTTTTTCAATTGTTTTTTTAAGGTCAGCGAAATCCACATTTACTGTACCCACTCTGAATATTATTGAAGTGATACCCCTTACCGCCTGATACAACATTTCATCCGCTATATGAAAAGCCTCATCAAAAGGTATGTCTTCGTTGGTTATTTCTATCAGTTTTTGGTCTTCAATTACCAAGAGTGTATCAACCACTTCTTCTAACTCAGAGAGTGCCTTTTGGGCTTTTCTCTTTTTAATGTCTCCTTCAAAAAGAAATGGGAGTGTCACTATACCAATGGTAAGGATGCCCATCTCTTTTGCAAGACGTGCCACAACAGGTATTCCTCCTGTGCCAGTACCTCCACCCAGTGTCGCAATTAGCATAAGGAGATTTGCGTCTTTTATTACTTCTTTAACTTTATCAACAGATGCCTCCATTGCTTTACGGCCTTTCTCAGGATCTCCTCCTGCTCCCAGCCCTTCTCCAATGGTAAGTTTCTGATGCGCAAGGGTTCGTGATAGTGCTTTTGCGTCTGTGTTCGCAGCTATGAGCGTGGCGTAGGGAAGGTTTTGCTGATAGATATAAGAAATAACGTTAGAACCTCCCCCGCCAATGCCCATTATTTTGAGCTTAACCGGCACTTCAGTCCCTTGTTCTTCATCATCAATAATATACATTTTAATCACCTCCTAAAAATTACTTTTTAAAAAATCTTTTAAACCCTGTACCCAGAGTTTTACACGTGATCTGGGATCAAACTCTCCTATTGGATCTTCTTTTATCTGTCTGTATTTATATTCTATTGCACCCCACAAAGATGCAAAAGCAGGAGTTTTCATCTCAGATGGGATTTTGTTCCATCTTAGTTTCCCCTTTAAGCAGGGAAGGTTGAGAATTCTCTTACAAACATATTTTATTCCGGGGAGCATACTGGTCCCACCTGCCAGCACAACACCTACAGAAATACCGTTTGTGTAAACTGTTCCATCCCTTGTGACATTTATAAACCCGGCGCGCTGGAGCACATTGCGGGCTTCCAGAAAGATATCCTCTACACGTGCCTCAATAATCTCGGCTATTTCAAGCTTGCTTATACCCCTTTTTTCCCCTTCGTATATCTCCACCGCTATCTTTGCATGTTTATCTACACTTTCAGGGTCAGCTGTTCCATGCTCCAGTTTGATTTTTTCTGCATCCTTTCTCCTTAAGTGAAGCACATCTACAAGGTCCAGAGTAATGTCTTCCCCGCCTGTGGGAATGGTCTTTGTAAAAATAAGGGATTCATCTTGCCAGATGGCCATGTCTGTGGTATCTTTGCCTATGTCCATAAGGAGAATACCGGTCTTCAAATCTTCCGGGTCAAGTACACCAAAGGATGCCATAATTGGCTGATAAAGGTATTCCTTTACTTTTACGTTGTTGGCAAGCAAAGCCATTTCCAGATTCCTTATGTGTGTGGATGTTCCTGTAAGCACAAGTGCATCAATCTCCAGTCTTACTGCAAGCATTCCGTATGGTCTTTTTACCTTTTCGCCATCCACATAGTAAGCGCTCGGGAATATGGAAACAATTTCTTTGCCTTTGGGCAGATGTATTTGTTTTGCCTGTTCAAGGGCGTTGAGAATGTGTTTTGTTTCAACCGCCTGGCTTTTTTGAGTGGTTTGACTTATAGAGGCAATACCCTTTGAAAATCGCGGTTCAAGATAAGGACCTGAAATAAGGATAGAAGCCTCGTGAGGCATTTTCACGCCCTTCACTTTCAGTTTGTTTAGCAAAGTAGAAATAACATGTTTTAATTTCTCAAGGTCAATTACTTTACCAGCTGTAATTGATTCATGGGTGGGTTCATAATCAGATGAATGTATGATGATTTCTCTGTCCTTAATCTCCCCTAAAACACCGGAGATTTTGCTTGAACCAATATCTATTACAAGAAACACATCGCCTCTTTTACCCATGTTTAAACTCCTTTTAAGATCATCACCTCTGGCTGCAGGTATATCCCAAATTGCTCTTTTACACGGTTTTGAACAAGTTCCATAAGCGCTACAACATCCTTGAATGTGGCACCTCCTCTATTGATGATAAAGTTTGCATGTTTCCGTGAGATTTCGGCACCATTTATTCTGAAACCTTTCAAGCCTGCTTTTTCTATCAAGAGGCCAGCGCTTGTGCCCTCCGGATTTTTGAAGACAGATCCAAAGGTCTTTTCACCTACAGGCTGAGATTGTCTTCTTTTTCTTTTTATATCAGCTATGAGTTTAGTTATTCTGAATATATTCCCCCTTTTCAGGTTAAATGTTACCTTTGTTATAATCCATCCTGGTTTTATACCAGAGCTTCTATATGAGAATGCGAGTTCATCTCTTTTTAATTTAATAAATTTTTCACCGTCGTATATCTCCACAGTTTCTATTACCTCACCTATTTCCCTACCATAGGCTCCTGCATTCATCACTACAGCTCCTCCTACTTCTCCCGGTATTTCGGCAAGTTCTTCAAGGCCTGAGAGTTCCTGCTTTGCTAAAAGTTGAACCAATTTTGGCAATTTAACTGCTGCTCCTGCTTCCACTTTTGTGCCCTGAATGGAAATGTCTTTTATCTTGGGCTTTATTATCACCATCTCAAGATGAGCATCGTTTATCAAAAGATTGGAGCCGCCTCCAAGAACAAAGTATGGCAAATTCAGCGCAGCAGAAAATTTTATTGCATTTTCTGCATCTTCTGTGTCCTTTGCTTCTACGAAATAAGATACCGTTCCCCCTATTCCAATAGTAGTGTAACCTGATAATTTAACCTTTTCCTTAATCACCATTTTTCAAATACCTTTCACCTATTTTATAAACATTACCAGCACCAAGGGTAAGAAGTAAATCCCCTTCTTCTAAGATTGAAGAGAGAATACTGAACCCCTCATCAAGTGAATCTGCCCTTTTTACGTTTCTGTGCCCTGATTTTTTAATTGCGTTGTAAATAAGCTCGTGTGTGACCCCTTCAATTGGTTTTTCACCTGCAGGATAAATAGGAAGTACAATCACAATATCACTGTCCATAAAAGCAGGGCCAAATTTTTCATACAGATCCCGTGTACGTGTATAGCGATGTGGTTGAAAGACAACAATTATACGTCCGTTCCAGAGATTTTTTATAGCTTTGAGTGTGGTTACTATCTCAGTAGGGTGGTGTCCATAATCATCTATCACCAGTACTCCATTCTTTTTGCCTTTTACTTCAAGTCTTCGTCTTACTCCTTTAAATCTGGCAAGACCTTCAATAACTTTTTCAACGGGGATCTCAAGTTCCATAGCCACTGCAAAAGCGGATAAAGAGTTTACCACGTTATGAATCCCCGGGACATTGAGATATACTTTTCCACTGTAACTATTTCCTATGTAAAGGTCATAAGAAGCTGAAAAACCTTCTAATTCCACATTCTCTGCTCTTATATCAGCCTGTCTGGATAATCCGTATGTTATCTTCTTTCTTTCTATAAATGGCAAAATTTCGGTATTGGTTTCCCAATCAAGGTTTATGATTACAGAACCATAAAAGGGCACTTTATTCGCAAATTCAATAAATGCTTTTTTAATATTTTCCATTGTGCCGTAGGTATCAATATGCTCCATGTCTATGTTTGTTATTACGGCTATTGTGGGAAAAAGCTTTAAGAAAGACATGTCGGATTCGTCTGCTTCTGCCACGAGAAAGTTACTTTTACCAACACGAGCGCCGCTCTGTGCTCCCATAACCCTTCCACCAACAATTACCGTAGGGTCGAATCCTGCTGTTTCAAGGACTTCTCCTATCATGGAAGTTGTTGTAGTTTTTCCATGGGCACCGGATATAGCAATTGAATATTTCATACGCATCAGCTCTGCAAGCATTTCAGCCCTTTTAATAACTGGAATGCCAAGTTCCTTTGCAGTAATGACTTCAATATTGTCTTCTTTTATAGCAGTTGATATTACCATGACATCTGTATTTTTTACGTTTTCTGCACTATGCCCTATAGTTATTTTAATTCCCAGAGAAGAAAGGTAGTCCACAACCTCGCTTTTCTGGATGTCTGAACCTGTTACGTAAAATCCAAGATTGTGGAGTATTTCAGCTATCCCGCTCATTCCTGCTCCACCAATTCCAACAAAATGGATTCTTTTATACTTTCCCCAGATCATTTGTTATCTCCCTGTAAATGGTTTCCTCAGCGTCATGGGGAAAAAGATTGTAAAGATTTTCCCCGAGCTTTGCTCCCTCTTTTTCCAAAATACCTGTGTATTTTTTGATGTTTTCTGGTGTTAAATCCTTTTCAAGAAGTAATAATCCAGCGTTTTTCCTCTGAATATACTCTGCATTATAGAATTGGTGATTATCCTGTGCAAAGGGGTATGGTACAAAAATTGTAGGTTTTTTGTGAAAAGATAATTCATATATACTGCCTGCTCCAGCCCTTGAAATTACAAAACTGGCAGCACTGTAAAGGATGCCTGGTCTGTCATGGAATGAAATAACAAGATGATTATCCCTTCTTTGGCCAAACATGGATGAAATTGTTTTAAAGTGTTTTCCCGCCTGTACCACAAAAAAGTATTCTGGCATGTGTTTTGAGCTCTCAAGGAGCTTTTGTGAAAGTTTTAGTGCCCCGAGGCTCCCTCCCATCACAAGAATAACCTTCCCTTCTCTTCTTATACCCAGCCTTTTTCTTGCTTCATCTTTTTTCAGCTTTATTTTTGCTTCGTCTCTTATTGGATTTCCTGAGAATACCACAGGACCTTTCAGG
>JALVLE010000395.1 GCA_027033555.1 Caldifarciminota bacterium
GGAGGCTGTTAATCTGCTCAATCTGCTCAGTGGTTAAAGGATGAGAAAAGTTCAGTATAAGCATGTTTTCCTCCATCTACTGTAGTATCAGGTAAGCTACCATTTGTTTTTGAAAATACACTCAAGATCACAGCCATAATCCTTTTTTAAAACGGAGTAAAATTTTACTGCAGGCAGTCCCACAACATTATAATAATCACCATGTATTTTCTCAACAAATATTCCAGAAAAGTCCTGTATGCCGTAGGCACCGGCTTTATCAAGGGGGTTGTATTTTGTGAAAGCAAAATCTATTTCCTCTTCGTGAATTTTACGAAATTTAACCTTTGTGGTCTCAGTGAAGGTTTTTATTATGCCCTTGTGTTTTATTGCAATTGCTGTTATAACATTGTGCCATTTTTCAGAAAGAAGCATTAACATTTTTTTTGCATCCTTGTGTGTCAAAGGTTTTTCAAGGATAGTGTCTTTTAATACAACTATAGTATCAAATCCCGCCAGAATTCCATCTTTTTCTAAACATTCTATTTTGCTTTTTGCCCTCTTCTTTACTCTCAAATAGGGCTCTTCATGTTCTGAATGCTCTTTACATGGTACCAAAAGTTCAAACCTGAAATCAAAATCCTTTAGGAGTTTTATTCTTCGCGGGGATGTAGTGGCTATGTAAATTTTATTCATCAAGAAGGTGTAAAAGATTTTCTTTTTCAAGGTAATAGCTCATTGTGAGAGGGACAACTTTTAAAAGTATACGAGCCATTGCTTTGGCAAGCTCCCTCATTTCCCATTGAGCATGCTTATTAAGTCTTAATTTCATAAAATTCATAATGGAACGCATGTTTGATGACCAGTAAAGTGTTGTTCTAAGGCCAGCAGGTAACACACACCTTGCTGCTTCTTTCCTTAGGCCACTTTCCACAAGTCTATTGTATAATTCAAAAGAGTGCTTGAAGTGTTGAATTATTTCATTCAGGAGTTCCTCAGGGTTATCTATATGGTGTTTTTTCAATCCCAGAAATTCCGGAGGAACATGCACAAGGTCATTCCAGAAATTCACATCCTCCCATTTTTTTTCCTTTACACCTTTTTCAGGATGCGTGTATCTAAAAGACCTCTTTAAGGGGCTTGCTATTCTATGTCTTAAAAGTTGCTCTCCTATATACATGGGAATTCCATGAATGAAGAACCTGAAAACCTGTTGCTCAAATGGAGAATAGTGCTCCAGGTCTATAAGTTTTTTAAGAAGCTTCTTATCAGCCTCCTCTGTTCCTTCAGAAAGATATGAAATACGTGCAACACGGGCAGGAGTTAGGTCGTCTCCTAACATTTCCTCAAGCTCAATGTAGCCTCCACCCCTGATGTATTCCCTTATAGGCGGTTTAAACAAAGGCATTTATGAAAGTGATTTTTCCACGAACCTCTCAAAAATTCTGTAAAGCTTTACAAGTGAGTCCAGTGACACCCACTCATCCTTTCCGTGGATGTTTCCGCCCTCAGGATAGAGAATAACAGAGTGAATACCTTTCTCAGCAAAAAATCTTGCGTCTGTGGCTCCATGTTCCTTTACAAATGCAGGTTCTCTACCTATAACCTCCTTTACACTCTCCTTCATGCTTAGAAGGTAGGGGTTATCCTGTGGAGTTTCCACTGGCTCTCCATAAGATATAACCTCAAAGGTAGCATCAGATGGGACAAAAGAAAGGAGCCTGTTTTTAAATGATTCAACAGTAAAAGGCTTTATGAAGCGAGTATCAATATACATTTCTGCATGATCCGGTACTCTGTTAACTGAATCTCCTCCCACAAGCCTTCCAAGGTTAATTGTGTTGTGCCAGTGGTTTTCAATATTACAGGGCTCTACTGGAAATAAATCCGAGTTCTTCATGGTTTCATATATTTTTATACATTTTTCTATAGCATTTTCTCCTTCCCAAACGCGAGAACCATGGGTTGATTTACCTTTACATGTTATTTTAAAGTGCAAAACCCCTTTCCCTGCAATTACAAGATTGAAGTTTTCGCCTCCATCAGGTATAACTGCAAACTCAGCCTTTATTTTATCTTCCGCGAGGAGCCACGCAACGCCGTCTTCACTTCCTACTTCCTCATCTGTTGTGAAAAGAAAAGCTACAGGATATTTTTTATCACTTTCTATAAAGCTTCGTGCAAGCTCAAGCATTACTGCATCTGGTCCTTTCATATCAAGTGCACCCCTTCCGTATATTTTATCCCCCTCCATAAAGGGAACAAACTGCCTCTCTTCCGCATCAACCACATCAAGATGTCCGACAAATACAATTTTAGGAGTATCAGAAAAAGAGGCGTAAATAGAGTGTTTGCCGTTTCTCTCCCATCTTTGCATAAAAGTTGCATTCTTTAAATATCCCTCTGCCAGATCCACTATTCTTTTGAGTTCTTCAAAGTTACCATTAACTGA